>JBDNGR010000436.1:0-2842 GCA_041689165.1 Coxiellaceae bacterium | reverse complement strand
TTCGATCGATGTCAGATGAGAATAAATGAGGGGAAAGGGAAAAAAGATAGAATAGTTCCGTATCCTACCGGTTTTAGGGAAATATTGGCTATTCATGTTGATAATTCGAAAAAAAACAAGCAAACCAACCTGTTTGAGTCCTCATGGAAAAAACCATACACAGATCGTGGAGTAAGAAAAATACTGGAGAAGTACACAGAAAAAGCGGGAATAGAACACTCTATTTCACCTCATAAGCTAAGACATTTTTTATTTACATGGATGAAAAAGAAAGGTGTTGATGATGCGTTAATACAGCCTTATTCAGGGCATGAAAGTCGACAATCGCTTGAAATTTATTCAAAATTATCATTAAATGATGCGCAACCCATGTACGACAGCAAAATAAAAGACTTCCCTGTTTAATTATTGATACAGGTGGCGGCTCAGCGCAGAGGTCTTAATGTAGGGTCTATACCACTGAATGATCTTAGGTTAGCTGACAATAACTGTAATAAAAGGTTTCTGTCTTAATAGATATGTTAAAATTTAGTCACGGGACAGCCGGAAGCGGCGATGACCGTGACGTGATTCAGGGCGTCGAAAGTTGCCCTGATCTTTATTTCCAGTATGTTGAATCACGTCGCCAAATACTTCGGGGTTTGGAGCCGGCCCCAAATCAGATAGCCTCCGAAGGCCACACAAAGCCCTAACATACTGAATTAGTTACACTTACAAAAGATTCCAGCACTGCGTGAGCAGTTAATGTGATATATACTTCAGCTGATTTGTTCTGTGTACAGCTTCTTTGGGCCTGTTCTGCTTGTTGAATTTTCAATTGTTCTAACTGCCATTTAGACACACGTCGTTGCAATGTTCTAAGCTGGGTTATCTTGAATTTGTCCGCGTCTTTTTCAATTAATACTTGAAGGAGACTTTTCGCTGTAAGCGATGGGGTTAATTCTAATTGAATTTTTATTTCCCTCCATTCATTCACAAATACGTCTTCACGCGTGCGCCAGGTTCTTGGTTCAAGACTCTTTCTTGGTTTGTTTGTGTGCCTATAGCGCCTGATGTTGCTAGGTTGTGGGGCTTGATCCAGCAAATCCCTCTGATCATTGGGCGGTTGGTTGTTCTTTCTCAACTCATCCTTATCGCTCAACGTCAGATCATTAGAATTACAAATCGGTTTAACATTAGTTTCTTGAAGATTCAAACCTTCAGCATCCATCGCTGTTTTGTTTATTTTTCCTGTTTTTAAATTAGCTAGGTCATCTAGTGCATTTACATTCACACTGGGACCATTTAAGTGATGTTCAGCACCCGATTTCCATGCATGCTTCCAGAAACTATCTTGTAATTTTACCAATTTATTAAGTAAGTCCAGAGGATCTAAAGTATCATATTGTTTATTAAGTCGCTCCTTTTCAATGTCTGTTAAATGGGCGGATAGCATTAGGCGTTGATATGGCGTTTTAGCCTTATCGTATTTTTTTGTTACTTTCGCACCCTCTCTTTTTTTAGATAATAATTTTAGTGATGGTTGAAAAAAATTCACATAAAGACGTAATACAGCGTATAAATCTGTTAAAGCATTATATGCTTGAAGCCCCTCATATCGATCATACCCAATTAATCTACGAACTATAGACCCATTTTTTTCCTCGACATGAGCTTGGTCATTTTTTTTATAAGCGCGGGATCGCGTAAATGTAATACTGTTTTCTTTGCAAAATTCAAGCAATGCATAGTTAATAAATTCAGTTCCATTGTCTGTATCCAGGCCTAATAATACAAACGGCAGTAACTGTTGAGCTACCTTTAGCGCGGCTATGACTCCTACCTCACCTTTCACCAGTATCGGAAAAAACTCAGTCCAGGCCGAGGCAATGTCGGTGATAACCAACGTGTTCAAATAAGAGCCGTTTGTCTTGACCCCACAATGCGCAACTAAATCACCCTCTAAAAATCCTGGAATAACGTCATTCCAATCAGCAAAAGTACGAATCTTAATTTGATGCTTTAAAAGACTGCCCGAGCGAGTAGTGCTAAGACCTTTTTTCCCTTCTCTTCGATCTGTTTCTAATAATCGATCTACTGTTGCAGGACTGATCGTCAATAACTTAGATCGTATATCTTCAGGTAGGGATATGTGTCCAAAGCGTTCAAGGGCGGATAATAAATCAGGTATAAATGGAACCAACCGTTTAGAACATATTTGATTGGACGCATTCCATATTGTTAACAAAGCCTGTCGTATAGGCTCGTCATATTTTTTGTTCTTATGTTGTTTTACAGCTTTTATCTGTGTGGCTGGTTCAACTTCCTGTAAATTAAATAAATTTATTGCATACTTTCTACCATAACTTGTTAATGTGCAAAATTCATCAAGTATTTTACTTTTCTCTCTCCAGTTAGCTTCCTTGTATCGCTCACGAACATGGTTTAATAATTCTTTGCGCGTAGTTACAGTCATTCTTGCCTCCACATAAACCTCTTTTTAATTGTAAAGAAGTATGATTCTATTTGAGGCAACGGTTAGTTAATAGTTCGGGTTTTTATGAGGCAATGCGCTGCTCACGATTTAAAACAGATGAACAAAGCCGCCCTAGCTCGCCGGAAGCTTAAATATTTTGTGAGACATAATTTGTGTGTTATTCTGTCGTACATTGAAACTCATCTTGGAAAATCAATGGAAGAATACCGTTTAGTAATGCAATATAAAAACAAGAAAGGCCTGTTCGTGGATCGAGAAACCATAGCAATTGGAGAGGCCAATGCACCGAAAAACATTACAGATCTTGGATTAAGACACAGCCAACAAATTGAAATACTAAAGCGAATACAAGATAGCATTTTAAAT
>JBDNGR010000435.1:0-2226 GCA_041689165.1 Coxiellaceae bacterium | reverse complement strand
TCAATCACAAAAAGCTCAAAATAGAATAACTATTCCTCGCCTTTTGTTCAATCAGAACGCCGCAACGGTGAGCGCTCAATAAACCACCTCTAGAATTTAATCCAGCAGAGCTGCATATTAAAATCCTTAGTTATACAGGCTGGGCATTGAGAAAAGCTAAAAGCTGCTTAGTTTAGTTGGATGAGGCGGCATAGGCTGCACGGCATGCCAAACTTGCTAAAAACTGGACCGGCCGCTATCTTAACTGTCTGTTTCCCTCTCAGTTTAAGGAAGTCCCAGTGCACGTTCCGCAGCAATTACAACAATGGGTTGAGAAAGCTTTAGAGCAACCGGTTATTTTGAATTCTTTGGCGGGTGATGCCAGTCTACGCTGCTATTATCGCGCTACTGTGCCTGATCAAACTTACATCGTCATGGATGCCTCCGCAGCTAATGATGAAACTCAAGCTTTTGTCGCCTTGGCGCGTGGTTTTAAGTCGGCTTCTCTGGAAGTGCCAGTCGTATACTATGATGATCTCGAGCGTGGCTATGTACTCTTAAGTGATCTAGGCGATACGCTTTTTTCACACGCATTAAGTCCGCGTAGTGCTGACGAGCTCTATCGCAATGCGCTAGATGCTCTAATCAAATTACAAGCCTGCAAAAGCATTAAGGGTTACAAGCTTCCTCCCTACAATCGCCAGCGTTTAATAACAGAAATGAGTTTGTTTGATGAATGGTTTTGGCAAAAACATTTGGCTTATGAGCTAAGTACCGCTGACCAAGAGCTATTAGATGAGAGTTATGATTTGCTCGTTCAGGAAGCTTTAGCTCAGCCCCAAGTTTGTGTGCATCGCGATTATCATTGTCGGAATTTAATGTTGTTGCCGAATCGTAATATTGGTATTTTGGACTTTCAAGATGCAGTACTTGGACCCATCACTTATGACTTGGTTTCCTTGTTACGCGATTGCTATGTTGATTGGCCGGCAGAAAAAATCGATGATTGGTTGCGGTTCTACTATCAGAATTTAGAGCAACAGCATTTTCTGACAGGAATCAGCTATGAGCAATTTAAACGTTGGTTTGACTTAATGGGCTTACAACGCCATTTAAAATGCCTGGGTATTTTTTGCCGATTGAATCTGCGTGATAACAAGCCGGTCTATTTGCAATATTTACCGCGGGTGCTCAATTATGCGCAGCAGGTAACACAAAATTATGCAGAACTAGCACTGCTGAATGAATTATTGAGTCGAGTAAAATTATGAAGGCTATGATCTTGGCCGCTGGTCGCGGCGAACGTTTACGTCCCTTCACAGATACTATCCCCAAGCCTTTGTTAGAAGTGGGTCAGCATCGTTTGATTGAATACCACCTATTTAAGCTGGCGCAATTAGGTATTCATGAGGTGGTGATTAATGTCAGCTATCTGAAAGAAGCGATCATGAACTATTTGGGTGATGGCACCCGATATGGTCTTACAATTCATTATTCGATTGAAGAGCCAGGGCCTTTAGAAACTGGCGGCGGAATTTTCCAAGCTTTGCAAAATGGTTTATTAGATGACAATCCCTTCATCTTGCTGAGCGCTGATATTTGGTCAGACTATCCTCTGGAGTCTTTGCCTAAAGATTTACAAGCGGATGCTTATTTAGTGATGGCGGACAATCCGAGTTTTCACCCCAGCGGAGATTTTGGCCTGCGCGATAATCACATCGCAACGGTAGCGCCTTTACTGACGTATGCTAATGTGGCCCTGATCAATCCACGAATTTTTGCTAATGCAACAGCGGGGTTCTTTAAGCTGGCGCCCTTGTTGTTGAGCTCCATTAATGCTGATCGTGTCGATGGTGAACATTATCAAGGCGCTTGGTTCAACGTGGGAATAGCCGATGCATTACAAGCTTTGCAACAATTTTTGTTGAATTTAGAAAAGGGTTAATCAAACATGAAAAAAGAACCCGTTACTCAAGCTGAGATCAAGTTGGTGGGTTTAAGTGCTCGAACCAATAACAAAGATGAAATAAATCCTGAGACTGCGAAAATCGGCAAATTAGTGGCTAATTACTGGAGCCACAATATTGCCCCAAGCTAGCTAATCGCCTTAACCCTGGTATTATCTTAAACGTTTATGTATACCCATCGTAGCTCAAGATGCGAAGCTAGGCTTACAACTTAAGTCGAATTTGAGGCGTTCTTCAATCACAAAAAGCTCAAAATAGAATAACTATTCCTCGCCTTTTG
>JBDNGR010000434.1:0-2272 GCA_041689165.1 Coxiellaceae bacterium | reverse complement strand
TATAGGAGGTGTGTTTTAGCTAGGATGCAGCCTATGGGTGGGCGGTGGCCAGCAATATTCAGAATTAAGAGCGATTTAGGATTATTGCTGGAGTCTGAGGAAAGCTTAAAACAAATTCAATACAGTCACCCTCGACCAGGCGACAATTAATGTCACCTCCAAAAGCTTGCATGATCTGCTTAGCAGATGAGAGGCCAATGCCTGTGCCACCTCTTTTGGTCGAGTTAAAGCCATCAAATAGGTGAGTGATAATTGCATCCGATACACCCCCCGCCGTATCTTTAATATAGAGATAATTTAACGGATCAGCGGCTTCACATTTCACAAAAATCTCACCCTTTCCTTTGAGATGAATTTGCTCAAAGGCATTTTTAATTAAATTCTGCACAATACGCGCCATGAAAATCGAGTTGCCCATAAATTCAAAAGCATCCATGGTATCCAAATGCACTTTTGCTTGTTCTGCTTCGTCTTTATAAGGATAAGTATAAATCGCCCTTCTTAAAATCTCTTCAATAGAACACGCTACTAAATCTTCTTTACTGATAAGCTCAGACCCAGAGGCCGCCCCACGAATTATTTTTAAAGTAGCTTCAATGTATGATTCAGCCTGTTTTAGAGCCGCTGCAATACTTTTATAAGAATCTAATACAAGCTTTAAGTGTCTTGGATGTAGATATCTCGGATCATCATTATCTATGTCAGGGTTGGCACCCTTGAATTCATTGTAAACCTGGGTTAGCGCCGGAAGTGTTTTGAGCAATAACGAGTCTACTAAAGAAATCGTGCTCAAAGGCGTTCTGAGGTCATGTGACATAGTGGCCGTGAAAGTCAAAATCGCCTTTTGAATTTCTTCTTGAGCTTTAACTTCCGCTTCAGCAGCTTCCCTAACAGCTTGTGTTTCAGCTTTCTGGGAATTTTTAAGCTCGGTAATGTCGAATGAAATACCTAACAAACCCAGAATGTTGCCTTTTTTATCTTTTAGCGGAACTTTCTTAGACAAATAAGTTTGTTCTTTGAGCGCGCTATCGACAAAATTTTCTTCCTCTTCAATAGTTTTGCCATGAAGAATTACTTGTTTGTTATTTGCTATAATTCTTTTTGCATTATCTGGAGTTTGGAAAGATGCTACACTCATGCCAATAATGTCTGTTCTAGACTTTAAACCAAAATCATGAGCTTGTTCATCATTACAACCTAGAAAACAATTATTTTTATCTACCCAATAAACGTGTCCTGGTAAATTAGCCAGGATGTTATCTAGTGCCAATTCTGTTTGATGCTGTTTATTTTTCAACTCAGCAAATTCAGATTTTGCCTCCGATATATCAAATGACATCCCTAATAGACCAATGACTTCTTTGTTTCGATTAAAAATAGGCATTTTAAAGGATTTAAAAATTCGAATACTACCGTCAGAGAGCGGAGCGTGTTCTTCAAATTCCGCTGGTAGACCTGACTGGATTACCTTTTTATTGTTCAGATCAAGATTATCAATTAGAGTTGGATATTTTTGATAAGTGGGTAAGGTTTTGTTGGTTTCTCCTATGATCTCATCTCGGTTTTTTAAACCAATATGTTGAGCTTGAAGATCATTACAGCCTCTATAAACGCCAAGCCTATCTAGTAGATACACGTGCCCAGGCATTAGAGGGACTAATTGCTCTATACTTGGAAAGTCGCTCAGGTCCATCTGATTCACCAGTTTTTGAAAGAGAGCCCAATTATGCAGCAACCTGTTCTAAAGTTGAAGTAGCATGATGCAACCTCTGAGTATGTGCGTTTAAAGCCAAAAACTCCGAGGATGGTTGCATTTGCACTGGTAGCAAATTCTTAAATTTTAACGAGATAGCTCTTACTAATTTAGGATTGAATTTACTAATAACTTGCTTGTAGAGATAACCATGGCCGCATTCCGCTGATTGGCATAAAGTTCAAATTGATAGCCAGATTCTGCCCATAGCAGCATTCCAGCACATTCTTCTTTTAAGCAGTCCATACTGGAAACCAAAATTTCTTGTTCAATCTCAACGTTATCAGCTTTAGTTAGCTGCCTTTTTAAAAACAATTTGGCTGTATCCTCAAGTGCCTCTTTAAAACCAACATTAGCCTTATGAAGCTTATCAATATTTTCATATGCTTTAATATAGTTAGGATGAGCAAGCCAAGCATCCCAGTGCATTATTTTAAAGGGAATATCAAGCTGGTGAATTGTATGCTTGTTTCTTTCTACCCAATCAATTCCCAGTGAATTCGCCTTCTTGTGTGGTTC
>JBDNGR010000433.1:0-5165 GCA_041689165.1 Coxiellaceae bacterium | reverse complement strand
AATGCTTAAGTAGAAAGTCTCCACTCTCATGCGTGGCAGCTGGCGCCGCCACTGTCATCATGTCATTCAGGATTGCCGGATTTGATTCGAGAATTCTGGGCATTAAGTTGCACACTTCAACATACAATTATCCTGAAAAAGGCTGTTGGGCTTGTAGCGAGAATGACTAATGGATTGAAGCTGTTGTTCCTTTCACAGACTTATCACTGACTGTTGGGACAACAGCTTCTGATCCAGCAGGGCTGCGTGCAAGATCAGGTCCCTTCTTAGCTACAGTAAGAGCTGTTTCAGAGGGACTCCGGCCCTGTTCCGAACCAAGCAGCACATCAAAACTAGCGGGTGGTTTAATTAGCTCAACAAGCCGCGGTAACACCCACGTGATCAGCACAAAAAATACAGTCATTGCACCCCAACTCATAAGCCCTATAGCGGGAGCGATAGGGGGCATTGCAAGCAAAGCGATAGCGAGAGACGCAGAAAAAGCAATCACACCCAGCGCATCTGGTAGAGTTGAATCCATTTGCAATGAATCACCATTTGGACTGTTCGTTATTCAAACTCAATAAGTTGATCATCTCAAAAGCCGTGTCGATAGCATCACGCCCTTTATGGCCATACGCACCACCCACTCGAGCTAAAGCTTGCTCTTCGTTTTCAGTAGTTAATAAGCCAAATACTACCGGCAGAGAATGATCTAAGGCCACTCGTTGACAGCCATAACTCGCCTGCTGACAAACATAATCATAATGCGTGGTTTCACCACGAATAACAGCACCCAAACAAACAATCGCTGAATACTGTTGAGTCTTAGCTAATTGTTGTGCGATCAATGGCAGCTCAACGGCACCAGGCACCCACCATACAGGTGGCGCTGCTAAACTCGGCTGTAATTCTTTAAAGCGTTCCAAGGCGCCTGCAACTAAACGCTTCGTAATAGCTTGGTTAAAGCGACTGACTACTATGGCGATGGGCGTATTATTCATGTTAATTCTTTTATTGTTTATCATTTAAGTTCAAATGATGACCTAACTTATCTCGCTTAGTTTTGAGATATACATAATTCGTCGTAGATGGCGTGGTTTCTAAAGCCTCACGGCTTACAACATTAATACCTGCTTCAGTTAGCGCGCTGACTTTGCGCGGATTATTAGTTAAGAGTTTCACGCGTGTAATATTAAGCTTCTTTAATAGTTGTACGGCTTCAGCATAGTCGCGTTCATCATCTTTAAAGCCCAAATGTTGATTCGCTTCGACTGTATCCATGCCTTGATCTTGCAAAGCATAAGCTTTTAGTTTGTTGGCTAAACCAATACCACGGCCTTCCTGGCGCAAATATAAAAGCACCCCACCTTCTTTAGAGATCAGTTGTAAAGCCGCCGTTAATTGCGCCCCACAATCACAACGCGCTGAATGTAAAACATCTCCCGTAAAACATTCTGAATGTAAGCGAACATAGGTTGCTTTATCAGGATCAATTTTGCCATGTATCAAAGCTACATATTGAGTAGCATCGAGTTTATTTTCAAAGAGTTTAATGGTGAACTTACCCGGAAAATCTAAAGGCAAATTGGCAGAAGCTAATTCTTCTATGGCGTCTGAATCGACAATGGCTTCAACAATCTGCGTTTTATCATGAGCCAAACGATACTGAATCAAATCTTCCACTGAAATAATTTTTAAATTGTGCTGTAGGGCAAATTTTTCGAGATCCGCACGACGCGCCATAGTGCCATCTTCGTTGATGACTTCACAAATAACAGCCGCTGGCCTTAAGCCCGCTAAACGCGCCAAATCAGTACTACCCTCGGTGTGACCGCGACGCGCTAGCACACCATTCTCTTGCGCCTGCAAAGGGAACATATGCCCCGGCATTATTAAATCACTGGGGGTGCTATTAGGATCAACCGCGACTTGCACGGTCTTGGCTCGATCCGCCGCTGAAATGCCCGTGCTAACTCCCTCGGCCGCTCCAATTGATACCCCAAAGGCTGTAGCATGCTTATTACGATTATGGCTGATCATTAGCGGGATATTTAAACGTTTGAAATCAGCAGCCATCATCGGCATGCAAATCAAGCCGCATGCATAACGACTCATAAAATTAAGCGCTTCGGGTGTGATTTTTTCCGCGGCGATGATTAAATCACCCTCATTTTCTCGGCTCTCATCATCAACGAGTATGACCATTTTACCTGCACGTATATCGGTAATTGCGGCTTCAACTTCAGTAAATGATTGTTTATTCATAAGCACCCCGCAGAAAACTCAATTGTTTAAAAACTGTTTTGGCAAAAATATCGAATTCCAGATTGACGCGTGATGCTTCATGTAAATCTTTTAAATTTGTCACACTCAAGCTGTGTGGAATGAGCATTAACTTAAATCCGTCTGCTGTGATTTCATTCAAAGTTAAACTGACTCCATTCAGACTGATGCTGCCCTTCGGAATCAAATACGGCATAAATTTTGATTTAACGCCAGCCACTAAAACTTCATGCGCGCCATCAATTTCACGAATGCTTGTAACAAGGGCTACTTGATCGACATGCCCCATCACCATGTGGCCACCTAATAAATCATTCAGGCGTAACGAACGTTCTAAATTCAGTGATCGTCCAACTTGTAAGTCACCCAGATTCGTTAAACTCAAGCTTTCAGCGGCAATATCCACACTGAACACCTGATTCTCAACGGAAGTTAGCGTTAAGCAAACACCGTCGACAGCGATACTTTCACCTAAACTTAAGGCATTAAATTGGGAAGCGATTTTTAAACGTAGCGAATGGACTGAGCGATTCAGTTCTGAAACTTGGCCGACGTGATCGACAATACCACTAAACATAAGCTGCCCTCGATTCAGGGCAAGACAAAGCGAAAATGAGGGAATATACCCACCGTAGCTCAAGCTGCGAACCTAGACTTCCACCTTGGGTCGAAGTTGAGGCGTTCTTCAATCACAAAAAGCTCAAAATAGAACAACTATTCCTCGCCTTTTGCTCAATCAGAACGCCTCAAATTCTCGCAAGTTAAAACCCTAGCTTCGCATCTTGAGATACGAGAGGTATAGTTCCACCTAATCACTGATCACCCTCTTTCATCCGGACTATACCGTCGGCTTTGGCATCTCACCAAATCTGCGCTTTCACAGAAAGCGCTCGCGGGCTTGTTTAAGCAAAAATAGGTCTTGTTAAACTTACCGCCGGTGGGGAATTACGCCCCGCCCTGAGGAGAGCGCAATCTAACAAAAGGCCCCATAGATGTCAAAAATTAAGCACATAAAGCTGGTCTTGACCTAAACTACTCTCTTGCACCGATACAGCATTCGCTTGATAGGCTGCAACACTACGCTCTGCTGCTAAAGCACTACTACCCAAGGAATGGCGACTGACATAAAGATAAGCGCGCTGCATCAAACCCGCGCTGTAAAATGATTCAAATAGTGCGGCCCCTGCCTCAAGCCAAAGATCATGAATGCCATCATCACCAATCAATTCCAAGATAGTAGTTTCTTGCAACATGCCTGCAGAGATCGGGACAACAACACAGCGCACACCCTGCGCTTGTAATTGTTTTAAATTCTCCAGTGACGCATTTTCAGCATGAAAAATTGTTATGTTACGCGCTGTCTGAAATATTTTTGCGCTCAATGGTAAATGGGCTAAACGATCGACAATGTAGAGTGGCTTTGCCACCACTTCAGTATCTAAACGCACGTTCAATTTCGGGTCGTCATTAATGATCGTGCGCACACTGGTTAAGATCGCATCAGTCTGACGCCGCTTTTGATGAGTGACTAGCAGCGCTTCAGGGCCTGTAATCACAAGCGGCTCACCCTTTTCACCTGCAATTTTATTATCTGCACTTAGAGCTAATTTTGCCGTCAAAAAAGGCCGTTTATACTGCAACCAATAAACATAACTGCGATAGAACGCATCAATTTCAGCTAAGTGAAGATATTCTGTTTTAACCCCCTGTGCATTCAAGTACTCAGCACCTTTGCCTTGCACCGCAGGATTGGGATCAGCAAAACCGTAATAAAGCTTCGTGATACCCGCACTTATAATAGCTTCTGTACAAGGCGGTGTACGCCCGTGGTGATTACAAGGCTCTAACGTGACATAAAGCGTCGCACCACGCGCTTCATTACCAGCAAGCTGTAGCGCATCGATTTCAGCATGGGGCCAGCCCGCTCCGCGATGCGAGCCTTGCGCGATTATCCGCTCATCTTTAACGATGACGGCCCCCACTGCTGGATTCGGCGCACAAAAGCCTCGATTCAATTGAGCTTGCGCGTGAGCTAGCTGCAAATTACTTAAAAGCTTATTCATCAAATCTCCTCTTATCACTATTAGCGCATTTATAACCTACATAGTTTCAGCTATAAAAGCTTGCTATTGAGCACCCACCCCCTATAATAATACGGTAATACAGTATTAACTAAATGGGGTATGTATGCATATATCAAGCCTAACCTCAAAGGGACAAGCCACTATTCCAGCGGAAATAAGAGAAGTGCTACATCTTAAAGCGGGTGATAAGGTCGCTTTTGAAGTAAAAGATCACTTAGTTATCATTTCGAAGCTAGAACCTTTCGATTATCAATACCACCAAGCCTTAAGTTGCACACTACATGAATGGGATTCTTCAGAAGACGAGGCATACAATGATCTATAATCTTAGCCCCCACCCACAATACTCTGTGGTAGTAGTACCCTTTCCTTTTGCCGATAAAAATTATGAGAAAAAACGGCCTGCCGTAGTATTAAGCGACCCCTCTCACCAAAAAAGTAGTGGGCACACTAGCTTGCTGATGATTACTTCCGCTAAAAATAGTTCATGGTCGAGTGATCACTTAATAAAGGATTTGGAAAGCGCAGGTTTAAACACATCCTCTGTAGTCCGTCAAAAAATTTTCACTTTAGACGCAAGACTCATCATAAAAAAAATTGGCAAGCTAAGTCCACAAGATCAGAAGTCTGTCACACTTAAAACTCAAAAGCATTTATCCTAAAAACGGCAGTTGTAATCGTAGCGAGAAGGGCTAATGGGTTGAAGATGCTGGGTTTTTTTGAACATTATTTCGACAGCAATAGTCACCGCTACGGTGAGAAAAAATTTTCAAAAAAACCCAGCAGACTCAATACAGTAGAGCTTCGCAGTAGATT
>JBDNGR010000432.1:0-4057 GCA_041689165.1 Coxiellaceae bacterium | reverse complement strand
TTAATCCAATTTAAGTTAATCCAGATTAACTTAAAACCTTACCAGTTTTGTAGATTCACGTTGGCATTATGCATTATAAGGTGGTCTGGAATACTATCGAACGCCATTGGCGCGCCTTTATTGGTACCCACACCTTTGAAGAACTCTGTCGGGAATGGATTTATGTAACAGCCGAGATCGGAAAGTTGCTTTTTTTGCCCCAGGTTGTTGGTTCACATTGGAGCAAAACCGAGCAGATTGATGTGGTGGCGATCAACTGGGATGAAGCGTCGGTGCTCTTTGGGGAATGTAAATGGAAACGGGAAAGTGTGTTAGAATTGAGTAAGGTAGAAAAACTTGTCGAACGCGCCCAGCAGGTTGTGCTCGAAACACGCAGTGGAAACCCATTTACGCATCATTATATCTTTTTCTCACGTTCTGGGTTTACTGAACCGGCTCGGATACGGGCAACCGCGTTGGGGGCGATTTTGGTTGAGCTGGGAGAGTTGGATACGGTTTTGGCACAGGCGATTCGATAATATCTCAGTTTTTCTAAGCTTTGTTTTGCCAATTAATTTTCTTAAGTATTAAGGATGCGAACATAATTGCACCTTTACTGACAGTAAAAGCTTCAATAAAGTTAAGTAGTTTGACTTTATAGGCCAAATGTTCTATTATATGCGCATTGGAAGAATATAACAACTTTTAGTCCCTCTTCGCTAAGTTTCCAGTTAGCTATTCTATTTACCTTTAAATTGTATGACAAAATAAATTTGTCAGGACGTTGATGATCTTTAGAGGAAAAAATGTTAGCACTGGATGAATTACTTACCCAACTAGAATACAATCATTCTCCCCACTACCGTAATAAGGCGAGTGACTTTGAGCCGGAAACTGTTCATTTATTTCGCGCCGTTAAGGATCTGAAGGTAAATGGGCATGTAGATGGAATTTATGTTTTTGAAACTAGTCCAGCCGGTGAATCGAAAATTCTAGCTGCCCAGCCTATTGTTTTTATGGCAACAGCTAATACTGAAACAGATGCTCGACAAATCCATCGCAGTATCTGGAATCTTTGTTACGCACCTTTTTTGATTGTTCGACTTCCTCATCAAATCAGAATTTATACAGGCTTTAACTATTCCTATGAATCTGAAAAAATTGGTCTACTAGACATTATTGATTCAGATAAAAGATTAGAACTTCTTCTAGATTTTTCTGCGAGTGCCATTAATACAGGTGCCATATGGAAATCAAACTACGCAAACGAAATCAATCCTGATAATCGTGTTGACAAACGCTTGCTTAGTAACCTAAAACAACTAGGTGAGCAGTTGCAGCTTGGTGGTCTACGTAATGAATTAGCCCATGCCTTAATTGGAAAATATGTTTATATTAGCTATTTACGACATCGAAATATTTTGTCAGACGAATGGCTAGAACAGCAACAAATATATCCGCAGGATGTATTTACATTCCGGGCATCTATTTCTAATTTGCGTAAATTGAATGATGCACTTGAAGCTCGCTTTAACGGAAAGATTTTCCCCATAGATTTTGATAAAGAGATAACTCTCAAAGATGAGCATGTTTCATGGGTTGCATCTGTATTTATGGGAGACAGAATTGAAAAGGGGGATGCCCCTGAACCTGTGCGGCAATTGCATTTGCCATTTAAAGCATATGATTTTGAATATATTCCTGTCGAAACGCTTTCGGCGATTTATGAGCAATTTATGCATGACAAAAAACAAAAAGGTGCCATTTACACACCAGAGATTTTAGCTGATTATCTTATTTCTGAGATGGAGTGGGCAAAACCACTTAACGAAGGAGTGCGAGTACTAGACCCTGCGTGTGGCTCTGGCGTATTTTTAGTGCTTATTTACCGTCGT
The DNA here is from genome assembly GCA_041689165.1 of Coxiellaceae bacterium. GTDB lineage: Bacteria > Pseudomonadota > Gammaproteobacteria > Coxiellales > Coxiellaceae > CAIQCE01. Next base: position 2,183 of record JBDNGR010000432.1, on the reverse strand, counting down.
ATTATCGAAAAAGAGATTAAACGTTTAGATAGAAAGTTACAAGCAGATGAACTGCGAGAGATTCTCCTCGAAAGTATCTATGGCATTGAGCGAGAACAAGATGCTTGTTTTGTGACTGAATTCAGTCTTATCTTAATGTTGTTACACTATGTAGAACCTCCGGAACTACATAAGAATCTTGATTTTCAATTTCCTGCTTTACATAATAGACGCATTTTCCATTGCGACTTTTTTGATTATAGAAATGAATTTTACAAATTAGCTTTACGGTTTGATTGGGTTATTGGTAATCCGCCATGGGTGCCAGCTGATCAGCAGGGACAGTTGTATGCCAGTAACTGGGTAGAGGAGAACAAATTAAAATCTCCTGTTGGTGATAGAAATGTTGCTGAGGCTTTTAGCTGGAAAGCTAGTGATTTGTTAGCTGAGAAGGGTCTTGCTGGAATTATTATACCAGCCACTAGTTTGGTTAATCATAAATCAAAGCAATACCGGAAACAGTTCTTCACGCAAAAACAGGTGCTGCGAATAACAAATTTCGCCAACCTTCGCGATATATTATTTGATAAAAGGGGTACATTGCCTGCGGCCACAATTATCTATCGCAATTTATCAATTGGTGACACAAGTTCGCTTTCCCCAATTATTCATTATGGTCCGTTCTCAATAAATCAAGTTTCTGATAATAGAGATCGTCCTTGGGTTATTACAATTAATGAAAACGAAATCAAAACAGTAGATGCTTTTGAGGCGCAAAGCGGAGACATTGCTGTCTGGAAACTAGCCCTATGGGGTATCAATCGAGATAAGCGAGCACTTGAGCGTTTACGTTATTTATTCCCTAGAACGCTTGAGGAGTTTTGCGAACAGCAAGGATGGGGTAGGGAGCTGCCAAGACAAGGAATTGAGTTGCGTTACAGCCCGGAAGCAACGTCAGATAAGCTTGAATATATAGCTGAGCTTAAGAACACAAAAAAATTCGAGTCTTTATTGCACAATAAGATTAAGCCACGTTATCGCTTTTCTGTACCATCATACATACTTGTAGATAATCAAGAATGCTACTTACGTTCACGAGGCGGAAAAAGTGGGCTTCAGGTCAATAAAGCTCCCCATTTAATCTTGTCTGCGAGTTGGCAAAACTATGCAATTTACAGCGAAGAGGATTTCATCGTTCCGCCTCGCCAGTGTGCTATTTCTGCACCTATGGAACCAGCAGAAAACAAAGATTACCTAAAAGCACTCACTGTTTATCTGAGCTCTAGTCTGGTTGCCTATTATCTATTCTTTAATGTTTCACAATGGGGCATATTCAGTCAGCGTGATAGCGTCGTCACAAGTGAAGTTCGCAAGGTTCCAACCCCTAGCATTACATTAGAACAAGCTCAACAACTGGCGAATTTACATGGCGAATTAGTTGAAATTGAGCAACAAGAGATTGCTCGCCTCATATCTAGCACGCATAGCCAAGTACAACAAAAATTAAATATCGAAACAAATGCTGAAGAGTCTATCAGTGTTAGCCTATTAGGTAAGCCTAATAGGCTAACTGCAACAGAAAATAGAGTAATTGATGAATCTTTAGCAGCTTTACAAGCTAACTTACAAACAAGAATCGATCAAAAAATTAAAGAGATTTTTTGCATTCCAGATGAGATTAGCTTGTTAGCAGAGGAGTTTGTGCGTATACGCATGAACCTAGACAAACCTTCAGCTTTGGATCGTATTACGAGCAAACCCAGTGAGCAGGTTTTGCTTGATTACGCAAAGGAGTTGCGAGATGAGCTTGACAGTTTTGCAATGGGAATAAGACATCATCGTGTTACAATTAACTATTCCAATGAATTGATTGAGTGTGTTGTTGAAATAACAAATGAGCGTAAGCCTATCCCGATTAACAAGGGTAGCGTTCAGGCTAGTGATAAGACACTTGCAAAACACTTAGCTGAATTAAGTGAGGCACTGGAAGAAAGATTTAGCCAATGGGTATATGTACGGCGTAGTTTACGTCTATTTGATGGACCACGCATTTATATCTATAAACCGTCGCGTTTAATTGATTGGACGCGTACTCAGGCATTACAAGATGCAAATGACATTATTGGCACAATACTAACAGCAATATAGGTATCCTTGAAAACAACAGAAGTTTCCCCTATCATATTTGAAATTTTTTCTGATTT
>JBDNGR010000431.1:0-3328 GCA_041689165.1 Coxiellaceae bacterium | reverse complement strand
GAGCCGATGAAGAAAGTAGCCAAAACAATGAGTTCGCACAAACAGTTAATATTAAATTGGTTTGAAGCAAAAAATAAAATATCATTAGGCGCTGTAGAGGGCCAAAACAATAAGGCAAAAGTGGTGATCAGAAAATCGTATGGATTTAAGACAGCTAAAATGCTGTAAATTACGCTATATCATAAGCTTGGAAAGCTTTCCGTGCCTGATATCGCCCACAGATATTTTTAACGAGCCGAAAAAAAAACAGGACGCAAAAAAAAGTTAATTGGCAGTTCAATATTGAAAAGGCGCGAAATAAATTGAAATCAAGCTATCCTAAAATCGAATATTGATGAGGCACTAGGTTGGTATGCGTTTATGTTTGTAGGGGGCAATCCCCCCGTGGTTGCCCTTTCAATCGTCCATCGATGTTATTTGCCACAGATGCACCCAACTGAAAGAGGGCAGGCACCGATTCATACACCAGACCCACCCCAGAAGGTAAAACCTAAGCTAGCTTATTTGTTCCCATCCACTTCGATGAAAGCAGTATCTTGAGCCGGTGCTTCAACACGTTGCGGCTTCTTTTTCGGAACCGGAGTCGGTTTAGGAGCAGGAGCAGGAATCGAAATCGGAAGCTGAGCCGGTTTAGCAGCATTTTCTTTAGGAATGCTAGCTGATGGTGCCACGGGTGCCTGCTGTGTAACCACTTTTTCAACAGGAGTGGTTGCGGCGACTACAGGCTCATGCCTTGTAGCTGCCTCATGATGATGAGGTGTTCTAACAACAACCGCTGGTGCTTCATGCGTCGTAGGTGTTTGAGCTTTTGCCTCAGGCTGAGGTTGTGAGCTTTCTGTAGTATCAGGTTGATTTTGTTGTCCACCTTCAGCAGTGCGACGTTGTCCACCGCGGCCGCGACGAGAGCGATTACGCGAGCGTCCGTTGCGTTCACGACCTTCAGCATTAGCCTGTTCAGTATTTTCTTCACGGGGTTCGCGAGGTGGTTTTGGAGTCTGAGTCCGTTCACGAGTATTCCGTTCTGGACGTTCATTGGTGGTACGGCGTTCATTTTTAGTGTTGTCTGGCCGGGCAGTACTATGATGACGTTGAGGCTTTGGCCCTTCTTCTGGACGAGTTGCGCGTGAGCGAGTAGGCGTTGTTGCTTTATAAATACTGGTTTTGCTTTCGTCTAAGCCAAATAATTGTTTAACAAAGCGTGCGAAGGCTCTAGGGCGATGCGGGTTAGCGGGTAGGTTATGTTCAGATAAAAACTGTGTTACGGCAGGTTCCATCTCAGGGTGACTTGCTTCGCTTTTGCGACCTGTTGGTGATTCAATCTTAGCGGCTTGAATGAGTTTGTAACTGGCGTTATCAGCAGCATAACCTTCGCGTATAGCTTCTTCTTTATTGACTTGGCGAATCTGACGGTTTGGCGTTTGAAGATTAGGATTAGGAATAATCATAATGCGTATCGGATTATTCTTTTCAATTTCTTCTACTAAGCTACGTTTTTCGTTCATCAAATAGGTAGCGACTTCCAAAGGTAATTGAACTTGGAAGATAGTATCCGGGGCGGCATGCATTGCTTGTTCTTGAATGGTATGAATAAGTGACAAGCCGGCTGATTCCACGCTGCGAATTAAGCCTTTGCCACTACAGCGTGGGCAACTGATGAGGCTGGCTTTATTTAACGATGAGCGCAAACGCTGGCGCGACATTTCAAGTAGACCAAAGCGTGAGATGCGTCCCACTTGGATACGTGCACGGTCCATAGTTAAAGCATCACGTAAACGGTTTTCCACTTCGCGTTGATTGCGTACGGGTGTCATATCAATAAAGTCTATTACAATTAAACCGCCGATATCACGCAAGCGTAATTGACGTGCGATTTCATCAGCCGCTTCTAAATTAATATTAAGCGCGGTTTCCTCAATGCTTTTGCCCTTGGTGGCTCGTGCAGAGTTAATGTCGACACTGACTAGCGCTTCAGTTTGGTCAATCACCAATGAGCCACCTGATGGTAGACGAACTTCACGTTGATAAGCCGCTTCAATTTGTTGTTCGACTTGGAAGCGACTAAAGAGCGGAGTGGAGTCAGTGTAGAGTTTCAAGCGATCGATGAAATCAGGACGAACCTGGTTGATGTGCTGTTTTGCTCTTTCATAAGCATTCACTTCGTCAATAATGATCTCGGTCACATCTTGACGTAGGTAGTCACGGATCGAACGGATGATCACATCGCCTTCTTGATGAATTAAATAGGGCGCGGCACCTGCTACGGCTGCTTGCTTAATCGCTTCCCAGTAACGCAATAGGATTCTTAGATCCCACTCGAGTTCTTCTTTATTTTTATTAACGCCTGCAGTACGCACGATAATACCCATGCCTTCAGGGATTTCAAGTTGCGCAATTGACTCGCGCAGTTGATCACGGTCTTCACCATCAATACGACGAGATATGCCGCCTGCATCTGGGCTGTTGGGCATTAAGACTAAATAGGCGCCCGCTAAGCTAATAAAAGTGGTTAAAGCAGCGCCTTTGTTGCCGCGCTCCTCTTTATCAACTTGAACGACGACTTCTTGGCCGATTTTTAAAACGCTGTTGAGGTTGATCTGAGTTAACTCGAGATGATCTTGATCGTGATTCAAGAAATATTCAGGGGATATTTCTTTTAAAGGTAGAAAACCATGACGTTCACTACCATAGTTGACGAATACCGCACCAAGACTAGGCTCAATGCTGGTGATGATGCCTTTGTAGATATCAGATTTTTTTCGCTTTTGATCGGGGTGTTCTGTATCAAGATCAAGTAGTAGACGGTCTCGGGCAATCGCTACACGAACTTCGTCCGCTTGAGTAGCGTTAATTAGCATAATTGTCATGTGTTAAAAAACCTGTAGTTAGGCCTTCACCACACGGATAAGTGTTAGGTTCAAATTCCGCTTATTTAGCGGATACACGGGAATTTCCCGCTTTTGTCTTCGATAATCAGTTGTTCTGTATTAACGGCGCTAACCTAAGCTCTATACCCGTTTTGGGGAGAGGGCGCTGTTTGTATTCAGCCAAAAATTTTTGGCCACTTTTTGTACATAGCCTGCCCAATTAACTTGAGGCTCCTATACAATTAGGGCAAGACTATAGCAGTCTTTAGGGGCTGTTGCACGCTATTCTTGGAACACGGTATATCTAATTTAGCCTTCCTACCTCCATAATATCACCCTCGACTTTGCACCGAGTTCGGCAAGCTCTGGTTGGCTAATCTGTTTTTCCCATACTGGCTAAAGAGCTATACCCATCGTAGCTCAAGATGCGAGTTGTAAGTTCCATCTTGACTCGCATTAGCCCG
>JBDNGR010000430.1:0-1752 GCA_041689165.1 Coxiellaceae bacterium | reverse complement strand
GGCTTTGTTTCCTAGCTCAAAAAAACAACAATTCAATGTAACTTGATCTCGAAGAGAGTAGAATGCACCTCATTAACAATCACCGTGTTAGCGAAAAACAATGCCCAATAAGTACGCTGAAAAGAAAGGTTGGAAAGTCCCCAAACAGAAGTTCAAATTAACGAATTGGTCTGAGTATAATAATGCATTACGTCGTCGCGGTGACATCACTGTTTGGTTGTCAGAGGATGCAATATCTCAGTGGTATGAAAAGGATCGGGTTTATGATGGGAGTGGGGCTCCAAAGCGTTTTAGCGATTTTGCAATTATCACATGTCATGAAATACGACAGGTATATCGCTTGCCCCTGCGACAAGCTCAAGGATTTATAGATTCCCTATTTGGGCTAATGCACATCCCTCTTGTTTGCCCAGATTTTAGTTGCTTAAGCAAACGATTGATGGCGCTAAAAATCAAGGTTCCAAAGTATAAAAAGACAAGCACTCCCGAGGATGGCGTTCATGCCATAGCCATTGACTCAACAGGCTTGAAACGCTTTGGGCGCGGGGAGTGGCACCAAGAAAAGTATGAGTTATCCAATAAAGCCAGCTGGAGAAAACTACACGTAGCCGTCAATCAAGAGCATTACTTTGAAGCGTGTGTTTTAACAGATCGATTCAGCCATGATGATCAGCAAGTTGAAGGATTGCTTGCGCAAATTGATGAGCCTATCGATCATTTTTCAGCCGATGGTGCTTATGATGAAACGCCAGTTTATAACGCAGTAATTGACCATTCACCGAACGTTGATGTAGTGATTCCTCCACGATCTAATGCGGTATTAAATGACAAAGCCGCCCCCATGCGGAATCGAAATCTTGAAGAAATTAAAAAAATTGGCCGTATGCCATGGCAAAAAACAAGAGAGTATGGTCGGCGGAATTTAAGTGAACTTGGCGTGCAGCGATACCAGAAAATATTGGGAGATTCGATGCATGCGAGGGACATCATGCGTCAGAAACAAGAGGCCATGATTGGTTGTGGTGTGATCAATAAAATGACATCGTTAGGGATGCCTACAAGCTATAGATCTGCCTGAATTTTGAAAAATACTCCATGGCGATAGGTTAGGAAACAAAGCCACGTGAAGCTCTACTTGATGTGACCAATGAATTAAACAATAAATTCATACTGGTCGCAAAAAAACATGGTCTTTCCATCGATACCATCTGGGAGATATGCTATTTAGCCAGATACGCATTTGATGGAGTAAAGTAGGGGGTTCTGTCGAAAATAATTAGACCCGTCTATACTATGTCTATTAATGACTCATCATGCATTGATATTATGATTAGTTTCAAAGGACGACATTTTCCAAAAGATCTAATTTTAATGGCGGTTAGATGGAAGATTGCTTATCCATTAAGCTACCGGGCTATTGAGGAGTTACTGGAAGAGCGTGGTGTTGAACTGGATCATTCAACGGTTCAAAAATGGGTTGTTCATTACGCACCTCAATTTGAACAAGCGTTCAGAAAAAGAAAAAAGCCGGTTGGTAAAAGTTGGCGAATGGACGAAACGTATATCAAGGTCTGCGGTAAATGGTGCTACCTTTATCGTGCGGTTGATACGGCAGGCAATACCATAGATTTTATGCTCTCTGAACTGCGTGACCGCCCGGCTGTATTGAAGTTTTTCACAAAATCCATCGGCTCGAGTGGCTTTCCACAGAAGATCAATATTGATAAATCCGGGTCAAATACAGCTGCATTG
>JBDNGR010000429.1:0-1929 GCA_041689165.1 Coxiellaceae bacterium | reverse complement strand
GAGGACTATCACGCTCTGCTAAATTCTTGGCCAATGATTCTCGTTTATCACTCAGCTGCGTTAAGCGTCTTTGATCATGTGCCACCGTTTGCTTAAGTAAGGCTAATTGGTTTTCATTGGCAGCCAATTGAATACCAAATTGATCAGCTAGCTGGCGATGAGATTGCGCTAAGTGACGAGCCTCTTCTAATTCGGCACGGAATTGGTTTCTTTGTGCTAACAAGGTTTCACGCTGGCTATTTTGCTCATCTTGCGTATGCGAGTTTTGTTGCCAATTTGCTTCTAGTTCAATCAATTGAACCTGAACTTGATCGCTTTGGCTGTCACACTCTTGTAACTCACGCTCTAATCGAACTTGTTGTTGCTTTAATTCATTCAAACGACTTTGCTTTGAACTTAATTCTGATTGAACTTGAGTTAAGCTCGCCATTATTTCTTGATGAACTTTATGCGTTTGATCACGTTCCGCTTCTAATGCTCGCAGCTGTTCATCACCTGCTTTGACGATACGATCTTGTTCGCCAATCGCCGCTTCTAATTGGCTTATTTCATGTTGTACTTGTTTGAGTTCATGCTCACGCACCAGCACTCCGCTATCACTTGCGGCGGCACGGCTAACTCGCATCCAATTTTTTGCGACCCAAAGACCATCGGGCGTAATGATAGATTCATGTGTCTTTAACTGTGATCGACGCTGTAAAGCCGAATCTAGACTGTCAGCCACATAAATACTATCAAGGCCAACTACGCCAGCCCATTGTCCCTTTAACTTACTAGCTAAGCTGCCATGTGGGGCTGGTACTGCATGAGAGTTTTTCTCAATCAGAGTTAAATGGCCTTCTTGCCAGCTCGGTAAACGATCGGCCCAAGTAGAGACTTCATCGACACAAATAGCATCGAAATAATCACCCATAACAGTTTCGACGGCGGTTTCCCAGCCCTTCTCAACTTCCAGTTGTTGAGCCAGACGTGGCTTGTCTTTTAAATTATGTGTAGCTAACCAATTTTGTGCGTCAGCTTTATGGTGACCTAAGGCCGCTTGTTGCAAAGCATCAAGTGAAGCAAAGCGCCCTTTTAAGCGTTGACATTGCTCACGCAAGCGCTGTAATTCAGCATTGCCCGCACTATTATTGGAGCGCTGCTGTGAAATTTGTTGCGCAAGACGATCTAGGGCTTGTTTAGTTTCATCAATTTGATGGCTGTATTCATTGACACCTAAACTTAAAGGACTTAATTCACGCTCAAGATCTGCCATATTGAGGCTGTCATAACGACTTTTCAGTTGAGCTTTGCGTTGCTGTGAGGAGTTTAGTTGATTTCTTAAGTATTCAATTTTTGTTTTGTTAACTTCTAGCTGCTGGGAAGATTGTGAGCATTCACGTTGGAAATTATCCCATTGATCCTGCCATTGATTCATAACAGCTTCGGCACAAGTCAAAGCTTGTTGTGATTCTTCTTTTTGTAATTGAACGCGCTCTTGGTCAGGAACTAAATTTGCGACGGCTGACTCAAGTTCTGCGATTTGTAATTGATATCCTTCTGAGGTTTCACTGATTTCAGACCAAAGACTATGGGTTTCCTCATACTCTTGTTGCCATTGCAAAGCCTGCTCTTGCAGACTTTTAATACGTTGTTCGAGGCGCGCAATTTCAGCACCTAGACCGTAATAGCGTTTTTGCACTTCATTTTGTGCATCCATGGCTTCAGTTTGATCTAAGCGAGCTTTTTCAGTATTAGTTTCAAGTTGGCGTTGTGCCGCGATATGCTCTTCTTGGCGAGTTTCAATGCTTAATAGTGCATAATCTTTATGCTCTAATTCTTCAGAATGTTCACGCCATTGTAAGGCGCGTAATTGAGCACTTAAAATTCGTTCTTCTTCTTTTAATACGTGGTAGCGTTCAGCCGCACTGGCTTGGCGTTTTAAATGGT
>JBDNGR010000428.1:0-1733 GCA_041689165.1 Coxiellaceae bacterium | reverse complement strand
TGGGTTTTGCGTCAGCAAAAGCCGGATGAGGGGTGGCTTGCAAAGCACGAAAGCCCCCTCCTACCTCACTCCCACTCAATAGTTCCTTAATTAATTTTGTCTTATAAATCAATTATTTATATATAAAATATTTTAGGTGTGTAACTTTTGTGCAAGTAAACAAAAAGTGAACTAATTTAATTAAGTTCAATAATTTCAAAAAAGAGACGTATGAAACTTACACGACGCGCGAGACAACACCCAGTCTATATATACACTGCGCAAGGGAAAATTCAGAGAAAAAACAGACTCTACTTCGTCCAAGCCTTCAATATTGTGCTTTCATCAATGTCGTCTGGATCAATGTCGGTTTGCAGATACCCATCGGTCTTCAGAAAACTCTGAAAGGCATCCACTGTAGGGAAGAAGCCGAGCCAAGTCGGATGCAGACCGGCTTGTCCGTGGCTCTCGGTCAAGCAACAAGCAACCGTAGATGATCCGTCACTATTTCGGAGGAGGAAATTATGTGCGCCTACCAAATCCTCGCTGCCTGCTGCTTTGAAATGCCGGATCTTCTGTCGGGCGAAGGAAATTCGTTCTTTGTCACTGATGTGGGAAGCAGCATCGAGATTATCGTCTGAACGCAGCGCGTCGTCACTCAAATCAATTTGAGTGAGCTTAAAGAGCAGCGCGAAATCCTGAGTTTCGGCATCCGATTCCCAAAAAAGCCAGTGACATAGGTCCTCAGCCCCCTCGGGCAACTTTCTCTTTCCGTTGGCATGGTCTACGACAGCATCACGTATGAGCGTGAAATGCTCAGGAACCTCGACTGGACCCATAGGCTATACCTCAAATAAGATTGATCCATAAGAAAGGCAGCAGACCAGCTCCTTTATTGCCAGCTACTGTGTACGCTTGCGGTAAGAATATCCGTCCGCCAGATCACACTTCTAATTACTCGCACTCAATAATTTGATTTCCGAACCAATTTAATTCGTTGGCATGTTTGCATCGTCTAGCGACAGGAAATATCCAAATTTGTCGCGTTCTGGCCATTCAATTGAATGGTGTCTTCTTCAGCTCTGTGATGTCGCGTATGAGGGCATCGCGCAACTTAAACACATCATGAGCAACATCTTTCATCGAAAAATCTTCTTTTAAAAAGAACAGGTAACCAGAACCAGAAGCTGGTCCGGCGTCGGGGGGGCCGAAATCATTTTGCACATCTATGCTGGGAACTTGATCCAGTATCAAAGCAATATCGCTGTACGCTTCGACCTCTATCTCCTTTCTTCCGTTATGAAATTCAACGAAGAACTTGCGTGCTTTGCCATGCTCCTCAGTTAGCTCTGAGTACTCGAGAAAGTCTATTAGTTTTAGATTTTTTAGTGCATCGCAGAGAGGGGAAAACTCCCCATCCCATGAATATCCGAGGATCCCGGGCAGCTCCTCAATCGGCGTTTCATAGTCGTCGTGTGGATGCGTATCCATGTTTGTCACCCGCAGTACTCGAGGAACAGATTATCAAATCATTTTGGCGAAGCATGAAGATTGCTGATTGCCTGTCAATACTCACTGGGAAGCAGCAGAATCCTTGGCGCGAGGAAATCCGCCCACTCGATTTGTAGAGCCTTCGGCTGCGGCTTCAGCCGGAGCTTCCCCCTATCGCGCTAAGAAGGCGAAGACCATAGAACATAATCTAAGCTAGACTTATTAACAGGTATCAACAGGCTAATCTTAACATTACGTTTACG
>JBDNGR010000427.1:0-2213 GCA_041689165.1 Coxiellaceae bacterium | reverse complement strand
GTCTTCCACTTTCAAGCACCAGTGGCAGCAAAGTCACGATGGGAGAGCGTGTTGCAGCATCGGGCTACTGCTGGCAAGCTGAAACTTAAAACTTCGCATCTTGAGATACGAGAGGTATATACTTCGCATCTCCCAATGCAATAGGTATACTTAGGTCCTATTTTTGACTAAGAAATAAATAATGATGGCACTTGATTACTTGACAATAGAACCACCAGTCGCTGCTACAGCTGCTGTGATTTGGATGCATGGTTTAGGCGCCAGCGGCTATGATTTTTACACAGCCAATCTGCCTGCCCAGCTAGGTTTAAATGACGCCAACCACGCCGTGCGCTTTATTTTTCCACACGCACCCGAACGCCCCGTCACACTGAACAATGGCTACGTGATGCGTGCTTGGTACGATATTCGTGAGCTGAGTCGTGAAGGACGTGAAGACTTAGCTGGCATGATTGAAACTCAAGCAGCGATTAATGCTTTAATTGCAGAACAAATCACTAAAGGCACTCCTTCCGAAAAAATATTTTTAGCGGGATTTTCGCAAGGTGGCGCAGTAGCACTTTATTGCGGCTTACGTTATGCACACCCGTTAGGCGGCATTATTGGTTTATCAACCTATTTACCGTTTGCTAAAAATTTACCAACAGAAGCAAGTGCCGCAAACCAAGAAACCCCGATCTTTTTAGCACATGGACAGTATGATCAAATCGTCCAGCTTGAATGGGGCGAAGATTCGCGCAATCATTTACTTAATTTAAGATATCAGGTCGATTGGCATGTCTATCCCATGGCACATGAATTATATTGGGATGAGCTGGTTGATTTAAGAGGATGGATTTGTACAATGTAACAAAAAAATTTACAACACCCCGTAGGGACAGGTCCCTGTGCCTGCCATCTTTCAATTAACTGAATGCGTGATAAATAACATCGCTATACGATTAAGAGGCCAGCCCACGGGGGCTGCCTCTACAAACACAAGCTACACAGTTACGATTGATAACCCAATGCTCGCTCATCACGTTTTTGTAAACCACGTGAATTAAAGTTATTCACCTGATCTTTAAATAACTTGAGCTCTGCGGCAGACAATTCGACAGGATCTTGCGCCATAACCCAGGTCACGCCTTCAGCACATGGCGGAGTTGTTAGTGAGCCTTGATAAGTAAAATATCGCTTAGCATTCGCTTGAAAACTAGCCGGGATCAAAAGTGCCGGATTTAACTGCACTACCGGTTCGATTTCTTTGCTCAAACTCTGAAACTGCGGAGCATTTAACAAACTTGCCAAATAGCCGTTTGATGCACCTAACTTCAGAAAGACACCCACGACTAATAATTCATGCTTAGAATTTTGATGCACTAAGTGTACTTCCATCGGATATTGTTTCCCGTTAAGGCGATGCTCACTCGGCACATGAAAGTGTATTTCTACTAAATTATAGGGCTGTCCATTATAGGCCAAATAGTTTTTGCTCGGTTTAACGCTATCTTGGTATAAGTTGTGCGGAGATTCACACAAAGAGAATAAAGAAGGATGGTAATGTAAATGCAAATAGTTGTTACGTAATGGTAATGCATTAGCTAAATCGATGGGTGATTGCTGCACACCCTTGGCACACAAGCTAAAATCTGGTTCCAATGAGCCCCAGTGCTGCGGACCTTCCATGCCCGAATAACTCCACTTTGCCGCCCAAACATCAACCGCACTTATTAAAAGACACAGCATCAATCCCTGCTTAATGATTCGCATCTTGAGTGCTCCCATATAGTTAGTTTTCAAGACCCATGTAATTATCTAAGCTAGCCTCAGCAGGATTAGCCGCACACTGGTCATATAATTCAAAATCAGCAATATAAGCTCTCTTACCAACAAAGTCATTCTCTGTCATTTGCCAAATCTGCTGCCAGGCATCAATCAACACTGCTGGCATCCCACCTACCTCAGCTGTGAACTTTTGATAGCGCGCCGCTGGGATAATCAGCTGCTGCAAGTCAGGTGGCACATCTGCAAATGAGCTCACCGCCTCACCCGTAAAGAAAAGATATTCGCCGTGCTCATCGCTCGCATAGTATATACCCCTCGCCATTGAAAGTACTGGAAATTTTTTCTGAAATGGATTACCAATACGGCCATGAGATTTCAGCCGCTCAATGACGAGCAAAAACAAGATTTAGAACGTCGCCATCGTTATGAAGACGATCGGCGCATTG
>JBDNGR010000426.1:0-3563 GCA_041689165.1 Coxiellaceae bacterium | reverse complement strand
CTTCACTAACATTCGCTTTAACTGGCAGTAATTCTTTTAAAATATTCTTTGTAGAATCAGCAACACTAGGCTTAGCTAAGTCTGCTTGTATTCTTTCTTTTAAACTTGCAAGTGTTGAAAGCGCTTCGACATCCGCAGAACCGTTTATTTTAGCATCTAGCAAAGTGAAGTTTAATTGGCTCAGTAAGTATCGCCATACTAAGCGCCCAGTTCGCTTCCTAGTCTTTTCTAAAGTTTCGAGTGATTTCTTAGTTGCTTGATTATGGCTTTTATAGGACCAAATCGTAATAGGGATAGCGATAAACAAAAATAAGCCAGCAAGAATCGAGCCTAAAATGATAGCCGTCATACCACCAACTGTAATGCCTAATGCACCAAAGATCAGGCCAAAGGTAGGCCAGGCAACACCGGCTGCGGTGCCGACACCATCACCTAATGACTTTAAAATTTGCACGTAGCTTCTCCTTTCGTTAAATGGCTAAGGGATACTAATCAGAATCTAAAAATCCTTGAATATCTAATTGACTAACGAACATTCAGAGGGAAATTTAAATAAATCATACAACCAAAGTAGCTTAGATAAGTGTGAGTTTCAACTTTAGCTCAGAGACAAGCCTATTAGCTTAGTACTCGACCTTCACAGCAGCGCGGCCATACAGTAAAACAGCGGCAGTCAGTAACTCATCACCTAAGTGAACTTGCCACTCTTTACCAAGGGTTAACTCTGCACGCGCCTGTTGATCACGATATGCAATAACGACGGGACATGTGCCACCACGATGCGGGCGTAACAGCTGAGCTAATTCAGTTTTGTAATCTTGGATATTTTTTTCATCACTAAAATTAATTAAGAAGCGGCGCGCGGTTTTCTTGCGCATACTTTCTAGAGAAGTGATGCTTTCAGCGACTAATTTAACACCACCAGTAAAATCATCTTGCGCGACTTCACCTTTGATCACGATCAAACGATCTTTAGCTATTTCCTCCCGGACCTTATCATAGATCTCACCAAACACCGTCACATCGAGGCGCGTGGCTTGATCTTCAACAGTGACGATCGCGAGCTTTTTACCAGTTCGCGTAAGTATAGTACGCACAGCAAACACCAGCCCTACTACGCTAGTATTTCGTCCTTTCATTTTCGGCAATTCACTAAATGGCGTTAGATTCATTTGTTGTAATTCACCCGCATACGTGTCAAGCGGATGACCACTAAAGTAAAAACCTACCGTTTCACGCTCGGCTTGTAAACGCTGCAAATCAGTCCAAGGAGTTGCGCTAATATAATCATCCTTTGAATGAGCGATATCTGCCGCAAAGCCACCAAATAAATCTACCTGACCCATTTCTCGGTTACGTATCGTTTGCTCAACTAGTTTTAAAGCTTTATCAACAGAGGCCAACAAGCTTGCCCGCTCTACCTTAAAAAAATCCATCGCACCAGAGCGAATCAAAGCCTCTAAAGCGCGGCGATTTAATTTGCGTGTATCTTGACGCTGACTAAAATCGAATAAGTTCTTATAAGTTCCATGCTGGTCACGCTCTGCCACAAGTTGTGCAATAGCAGCTTCACCAACACCCTTGATGGCACCTAAGCCAAACACAATTTCACCCTCGAGATTCACTGTAAAATGATAATGACCTGCTGCTATATTAGGCGCTAAGATTTTTAAACCCATGCGCTTAGTTTCTTCAATAAAGCCTACGACCTTATCGGTGTTATCCATATCAGAAGAAAGTACAGCTGCCATAAATTCAGCTGGATAATGTGCTTTTAGCCAGGCCGTTTGATAAGCGATTAAAGCATAAGCGGCTGAGTGTGATTTGTTAAAGCCATAGCCTGCAAATTTTTCCATCAAATCGAAGATATGAGCAGATATTTGTTCAGCAATATTGCGTTTCTTAGCACCTTCAACAAAAATAGTACGTTGTTGCGCCATCTCTTCCGCTTTCTTTTTACCCATCGCACGACGCAAAATATCGGCACCACCCAAAGAATAACCCGCCAAATTTTGTGCAATCTGCATAACTTGTTCTTGATAGAGAATAACGCCATAAGTGGTTTTCAGAATATTCTCAAGCTCTGGATGGGCATATTCAACTTTAGCCAAGCCGTGTTTACGATTAATGAAATCATCAACCATACCGGACTGCAAAGGGCCAGGTCGGAAAAGTGCCACTAAAGCGGTAATCTCTTCAAAGCAATCTGGCTGCAGCCTTCTAATTAAATCTTTCATGCCACGTGACTCCAATTGGAACACTGCAGAGGTTGCGCAAGATTTTAAGAGAGTATAAGTCGCACTATCATCGAGCGGGATTTCAGAAATATCAATCGGCGCTAAGTTTTCGCGCTTGCTTTTAGCATTAATAGTTTGCAAGGCCCAGTCAATAATGGTTAAAGTTCTTAGGCCTAAAAAATCAAACTTAACAAGCCCTACCGCTTCAACATCATCTTTATCGAATTGACTGACGATATGCGTTGCACCCGGCTCACAATAGAGCGGTGTAAAATCCGTTAAGACGGTTGGGGCAATCACCACGCCACCCGCATGCTTACCAGCATTACGCGCTAGACCTTCTAATTTTTTTGCCAGATCAATAAGCGTGCGCACCTCTTCTTCTTGTACATAACGGCTGCTGAGCTGCTCTTCTTGATCAAGAGCTTTTTCTAAAGTAATACCGAGTTCAAATGGAATCAGTTTGGCAATTTTATCTACGAAGCCATAAGGTAAACTTAAAACTCGACCCACATCACGTACCACAGCTTTAGCGGCCATAGTTCCGTAAGTAATAATTTGCGCGACACAATCTCGTCCGTAACGATCAGCTACATAATCAATCACTTGATCACGGCGTTCCATACAAAAGTCGATATCGAAGTCAGGCATAGAGATACGTTCAGGATTTAAGAAACGCTCAAAGAGTAAGTCATGAACTAGTGGGTCGAGCTCAGTAATTCCTAGCGCATAAGCCACTAAGGAACCCGCACCTGAACCACGACCTGGGCCAACAGGTATCTTTTGTTCTTTAGCCCAGCGAATAAAATCCGCCACGATTAAAAAGTAACCACCAAAACCCATACGATTAATCACATCAAGTTCACGTTGCAGTCGCTGATCATATTCAGCACGTTGCTCCAACGTCAAATTAGCACAGCGCACCAAACGCTGCTCTAAACCTTGCTTTGCCTGTTGTTCAAAATATTGATCTAGCACTACACCAGCTGGAAGTGGGAAACGGGGTAAGAAGTTTTCGCCCAATGTTAGTTCTACATTACAGCGTTGTGCGATTAATACCGTATTAGCTAGAGCTTCCGGAATATCAGAAAACAGTTTTTGCATTTCTGCAGGACTACGCAAGTATTGCTGGTCACTATAGTGATGTGGACGAGTTTGATCATCTAGCACTCGGCTTTGGTGAATGCAAACCCGCGCCTCATGTGCTTCAAAGTCATCGGCAGAGATGAATCGCACCTCGTTAGTTGCTACTACTGGAACAGAATATTTGTGCGCTAGTTCAAGCGCTGCGTGGATATAAGTTTCTTCATGATCCTTACCAACTCG
>JBDNGR010000425.1:0-1046 GCA_041689165.1 Coxiellaceae bacterium | reverse complement strand
AGAACGTAGCTTAACTAAACGCGGCCGACTGAAAGATTTTCCACTGCAACTCGAACGCCTAAAGCCCTTCTTGGAAAAATTATTACAGCAACTCCCTTTCTCCAGCAACACTCCCTTAGCGGGATTTTACTTTAGTAGCAGCCTACACCAAACACCCACATTAATGCTGACTGATGCCAGTCGCGCGTTAGCGCAAAATCGTGAACCGAGCTCAATTGCAAAATCTTATTTTTCTAACGGGCTTTTAATGCATCTGAGTCATGCCTCTCACTATGAAGAGCTTTATCAATTACGCAAAGTCTGGCGACGCATCGGTGCTTATCCAGCTACAGCCGTTGGTTTAACCTTAGCCGCTCTGTTGATGCATTATGTTTACCAAAAGAATCTTGACCACATCTCAGAAATTCAGAATGGTTTAAAATTACTAGCCTCTGCCAAAGAAGATGCCAATCATCCTCTCTGGATGGCAAAACTCGATGCTCTGCGTAAAACAGTGTATACCACCACTCAGCATAAAAATGCTACGCGTTATCAATGGGTCGGCATGGGCGAAGCTGGCAAACTGAGAGAGTCAGCCGCAACCACCTATGATCAATTACTGATTAAAAATCTTCTACCCTATCTGCAACAAATACTACAACAAAAAATTCAAACTTCGTTAAAAGAAAAAAATGCTTATGGTGTATTTAGCGCACTAAAAACTTACTTGATGCTAGCCGAACCCGATAAGTTAAATACAGCTTATGTACAACAATGGTTTGGGGATTACTGGAAAATTGAACTCAAGGCTGACCCTCGTTATCAACAACAACTATTAGATCATTTAAACGAGTTAGTGCGAATTCCTTTCCGCTTGATTCCTGAACTCGTTTTGGTTAAAGATGCACAGAACAAACTAAACTCGTATCCTCTTCCCGAGCAAGCGTTGGTTATATTAGAAGATCAATATCAACGTGCCGAACAGCCTCTACTTTCGCAAAAACATGCACTTCCTGGCATTAATTTTTCGCATGCCAAGATACCCAGCTTATATGATTTAAAAAATT
>JBDNGR010000424.1:0-1354 GCA_041689165.1 Coxiellaceae bacterium | reverse complement strand
TGCAGAAATGCCCAAGCAAACCAATGGACGCTTATGGGGAATTCAATTGTGGTTGAATCTGCCTGCAGCAAACAAATGGGTGGAGCCGCGCTATCAGGAGTATAGGGCTGCACAATTACCGCTTGAACATCAGGAAAACGGGGTGGTAGTCAAAGTGATTGCCGGTGAGACGGCGAATAAGACCGTCTCACCAATTCATGGCATCGTCACCCAGCCTTTATTTTTTGAGCTATCTATACCTGCGGGCCAACAATTTAGGCAGCAGATCCCCAAGACTCATCAAAGTATTTTATTGGTACTGTCTGGTGCGGTTAACGTGGTGAGCGAGCAAAGCGTGCAGTCTGTAGGGCAAGGGGTGTTAGCCAGTTTGAGTCAAGATGATTGGTTGATAATCGAGGGCGAGCAAGCGCACAATCGCTGTCTGCTGATTGCTGCTAAAAAAATAGACGAACCTATAGAACGCTTAGGCCCTTTTGTAATGAATACGCGGGAAGAGGTATTACAGGCAATAGAGGATTTTCGTAATAATCAATTTTAACTCAGGAGAGGATGATGGCTAAGGTATTGGTACTTTACTATTCCAGTTATGGGCATGTTGAAACGATGGCCAAAGAAGTCGTCAAGGGCGCGTCTTCCGTTGCCGGTGTTACCGTAACGCTTAAACGTGTTCCCGAGACAATGCCCGATGATGTGGCAAAAAAAGCGGGTATAAAGCTGGATCAGCAGGCAGACGTGGCAACCACTAATGAGCTAGGTGATTACGATGCCATTATTTTCGGTACGCCCACCCGTTTTGGCAATATGAGTGCCCAAATGCGTAACTTCCTCGATCAGACTGGCAAATTGTGGGTAGATGGGGCTTTAATTGGCAAGATTGGCAGCGTTTTCACCTCCACCGGCACGGGCGGCGGTAATGAAACAACGATCACGTCATTCTGGCATACGCTTGCCCATCACGGTTTCCTGATCACAGGTGTTCCTTATGCGGAAAAAGGCCTCAGCGATATCAGTGTCATGCGCGGTGGCTCTCCTTACGGAGCGGGAACAATTGCCGGGGCTGATGGTAGCCGCACTCCTTCCGACATCGAACGGCAAACAGCACGATACCAGGGGCAACATGTTGCCAAGCTTGCCAAACGCCTGGCCCATTAACGTCAAAATCCAGGCTACTCACGCAAAAAAAGGCCTTAAATGATCATATTTTTGCGTGAGTGCTCATATTTAATACTTCCTTAATGTTTTGCCACTACTATGTCTGTATTGATTCTCAAACAGCAGACATATCATGCCCGGATCCAACCCAGTATTATCTACACCCGTTGATAAGTTAGTGGTTCCAGCACCCCGGACCCCC
>JBDNGR010000423.1:0-3435 GCA_041689165.1 Coxiellaceae bacterium | reverse complement strand
CTTACTCATCAGCCACGTGCGTGCCCAAAGTTTTAGCTTGAGCTGCTGCACCCAAGCCGATTGAGCAGCGCTGTCTAAACCCTCTGGCATTTTTGAATCCGCTAGATCAATGAATTCAGACGCCATGAACTCTACCCTTGAATCAGTGGCTTCTTCGTAACGGGCTTTTAATGCGGGGTCATTCCTCAGTTGTAGCGTGCACCAAGCGTAACTTGGCATATCTGGCTCGGCAACAATTGAGGTGAGTGTGCGACCATTGGCGATCTGGTCGAGAATGTAACCCCATATTTTTTGATAATCGTAGATCATCTGGGTCATGATCGGGCTCCAAAAATAGACGGTATATAGCTGTAAGTAACCGTCTTACCAGCTGGCACGACGCTTAGCAGCTCCCGTAAAGGCCATTTCCCCTGCTTGGATAGCGCAAACGCATGCACCGCAGCGACGAGTTTATCTGACCCAACAGTGCCGATGCACCAGCCTTTTTTCAGCGATAAAACCGCCGCCGATAAATCCGTATCTAGCAAGCCGAAAGAGGTAGGGCGAAACAGAATTGGTGAAATCGGCTTGAAAATCAAAAATGGGTATTCGGAACTAAAGAACTTTTTTAACAAGTCCGCTTTCATGTCGGCATTTTCAAGCACCCTAGCAATTGCAGACCTAAGTTCTATATTGTTGGCGAGCGCTGACCTGTCGAAAACATAAATGTCAGGCTTTGCTTGTTGGGCTTCATAGATTAGCTCTAACTCGGCTTTAGTGACGCTATTGCAGATTTCTAGTTGCTCTGGCGTCATGGCTGCTAATAGTCGGTCAAGTGTTGAGGTAAGCATATTTATTTCCTTTTTGTTTAGTCTGGCACATTGGGTATATTGGGCAAATTCAACGCCGTGCAGGGAGGGCGGCATTTTCGGGCCAAGTCAAGTGCGCCAAATAGTGTTCAAGTGCTTCGTTTTTCTCGGTATTTGCAAGTAAGGAAAAAATTTCATGGTGGGGGTAGTGATGGTTTCCCATATAAGCCTTATGAGAAAAATGAAACTTTCTAATGTATAAGGAACCATCACTACCCCCACCATGAGATCTACTGAAACTAACTGAGGTTGAACATACGTTCGCTTCCTTTTGCAATGTCAATGCCAACGTAATGCGCAGTTCCACTTATGATGGCTTTTTCGTACTTATTTCGCATAGCCTCACCAAATCTCGTCTGCGTAACCGGCATTTCGCCTCGCGATCTTTTCCATTCTTGATAATTAAAAAAGAGCGCTGAAGCCCTCGGCCAATCTTTCTTGAATCGGCCATCGTCCTCTACTTCGACGCAATTCTCAGTAATCCACATCTCGATGGTCGATTGTGCTGCGAAGTACTCCTGCGTCGCCATGTTTACTGCGGTGCACTTGGGTAATTTCTTGCCGTTAACGAGCCATTCGCTATGGCCGTCAATTAACCAACGCAATACAAATCCAGCCTCCGATTTCAATTTATCAGGTAGATCGCGGTCTTCTTTCCCTGCAAATGAAACGTCAAAGGGGACTAGTAAGACTCGGCTCTTTATCGCAGGATCGATAGTTTTTATCTGTGGCCGGTGATTACCTAAAATAAGATGCTTGTGGGTTTTCTTGAAGGTGAACGAGTCCTGCCGCATATATCGTGCGGTAATATTTTCATCACCCGTTAATTCCTTGAGTCGCGCCTCATTCCAGTACGTACCTTCCTCAATCTCAGAAGAGAGAACCAATCGCACTTTAAATAGCCCTGTTAGTTCAGACGGGTGGCTGTCATACTTTTTAGACATCAGGGCTGACGATGGCATTTTGTGTGAGTATTCACCCAGTATCCCAAAGATTAGATCGGCAAGTAAGTTCTTCCCGTTGCGACCTGTACCATACCAGTACAGTAGCCAAGCCTCTTCGATTGCGCCCGAAAGGATTGACCCTAGTGAGACCTTATGAAAATGGGCTAATTCGTTGTCACCACCACAAATTTCCAGCAGGGTTTTTAAGAAAACACCCGAATGAACGCTTGTTGGGGCTACACGAGTGATCTTGGTGAGCATCTGCGTCGGATTGTGGGACATCACTTCACCAGTAGCGAGGTCGTATACCCCATCTGGTGTGTTGATCTGATAATTATCAAAATCGAACTCCATGCTGCTGCAAGCAAGACGGGGGTCACTCTTGGCGATTGTTTCAACGCCTGAAAAGAACGAGGCTTTCGTGGCTTCTTTAGCGCCCGAGGTGTTCGTCTTTCGCGCAAGCTGCCGTGCATATTCGAACGCCCTACGCTGGGTTTCTTTGAGCCACCGCGTGCCGTCAAATTCTAGCCAAGTCCCAAAATCGTGAACATATAGCATTTCACCGAGGTATTTCTGCGCAAACAGTTCTGCGACCATATCTTGCGAAGCGCCCCCACTAATTAATGCCTCCACGCTAGTGAGCGGCGCGCACCACCCTAACGCTTTAGCGTCGTTAAAAATCTTCCTATAATCCGTTCGTGTGGGTTTAAACGACTCCCATTTATCTCGACATTCGGTTTCATCAAACTTATCTGACGTTGCGCTGAACTCAAGAAAGATATCTAACTTTTCATCCTCTGAAAGTGGCGCTGTCTTTAGCGCCAACCCTAATGAAGTCCACGATTGGTACTCGTTGGCGTCTAGGATTTTAAAAGCGGAGCGTAAATCCTGCTCAAGCGTTGAAACCTCCTTAATCGGAGCTGGTGCCGGTAGAAACGCTTGTTTCTTGGGAGGAAACATTTTGATTAAATTTTCTTCGATTTCTTCAACGTCTCGAAGAGTCGTAATATTCGCATCCAGCGTGTCACCCGTAACCGTCAGGAACTGCGTTGCAGAGTAGATTTCTCGGCTACCGTTTCGGTGTGTGTCATAGCTCCCTTTAAAGAACGCACGGCAGCCCTTACCGCTGGGCGACACTTCACAATAAGTCCCTTCGGTAATGTCGTACATGTCCTCTGCAAGCTCACCGTGATCGTCAAAACAATCGTCGCCGTCGAGCCCGACTAAGCCCCACTCGGGCAGTAGGGCAATCCCTATACCAGCGTAGCCAGCGTTTGCATTAAATGCGGCTAAGGCGTCATCGAACGATGCTAAAGCAGCTTTGTCTTCAGCGCTACCCTGAGTGCCTTTGCGCACGCCCCCATGTTTGTAGTGTGGCACTTTATCGAATTTCCCTTTGACTGGTTTTGTTTTCTCTTTCGCTACCCAAACAAGCCAAGCCTTCACTTGTTTAAGGTCAGGCGGGATATTCTCAGGTTGTAATTCTGCCCTGCACCGCGCGGTTATTTGTTGAATGTTGTTCATCATTTTGTTCCAATGAGGAACGCCATACCTTGCAAGCTAACGATCGCTCAAGTAAAATCAAATTGTCAGAAATGATCTTGGCGCCGATGCCCCGCAAGGAGTTCGGCGTTTTTATTTTG
>JBDNGR010000422.1:0-1449 GCA_041689165.1 Coxiellaceae bacterium | reverse complement strand
TTGAATAAGCTTTTAAAAAGTTTGACTCAGGTTGAGCGCGCTATTCTTAGCAGTAGTCGTACTATTTCTGAGCAAACGCGTCAAAAAATTAGAGAGTATCGAGAAGCTATTGTTGGTAAAGCTAGTAAAGGTAACATTATTGACCCTGATGTGGCTGGTGCTCAATTGGCAGAGTTATTCGATTTTCTTGCCGCACAAGGCCTTGCTAACTTTGATTTTTCTGTCTCGTCAGAGTCTCGAGCTGTTACGACCGCTAGGCAAACTGCTCCTCACTCTGCAGCTCCGCAAGGAGCAAGTCTTTTTGGTGGGAAAGAAAAGACTAGGGTTACTGGGGAGGGAGCCCGTAGTAGTGGAAGTGATTCTTCGCAAGCAACATCAAACTCAGGATCTGTTCCAGTTCCAGTAGCTATTGTAAGACCGAGAATAATAGGGCAGCATACAGCGGGCATAATAGAGGCTGGACTCAGGGGTGGTGGTGGTGCTGCTGCAGCAGCAGCAGCTCTTGCTCATGCAGCAGCACACCCAGCTGGGGCACGCTTTGATAGCTCTGCTATGTCTGGGGGTGAACATAAGGGAGAGCCTTCAGGAGTTGCAGGTAGTAAAGTGCCTTGGTCGAATCCACATATATAGCTCTAGCAGAGTCAATCAAAGTTATTAAGATCGGAGCAGGGAGAAAGAAATATGAGAGCAGACATACTAAGTAGATACGCGCCTCTAGTCGCACACTATTATACTGTACATCATGAAGGTATTCGTGCATCAGCAGCCCCGGATTTATTTGGAGTTAGTCCAGAAGGTACAGAAGATAAACAAGAGCAAGAGTATGTTGTGCAGCTTGCTAAAGCGTTTGTTGAAGAAAAGGGCAAGTATCCGGACTTAAAGGCCTCAGCCTTTCTTGTAAGTAGTTACGATGACAGTCTAGAATGTCGAACGGCATTAGGCAGGACTTATGATGCTGTTAAACGTCGTCGTGAAGTGGCTAATGCGGCTTTTAAAAGAGCTAGTCCGTCAAGATCTGCTCTCCCTCTTGGCTTCAGCAATGTGCCTGTTACTCCGCCTGCTGCCCCTCCTGCTGTCGGTGCTACTGCGAGCGCGGCAAATGCTGCTGCAGACAAGCTGGTGGATGAATGTAAAAGAGATCACTCACTCGAGTTTGGTATCCAATATAAGCGCTTGCTTTATGTTCTTTCAGCAGTGGCGTTGAAGGATACTAACGCCGATCTAATGAACCAGAAATTAAAGTTAATGGAGGACTTTGGCTCTGGTGCCACAACCGAGGAAATTCGGATAGCTAATACGCTGCAGGACACGCATCAGCCAAAAAAAGGCGATTTAATGCCTCAAGAAGCGGTTGAGCGTGAAGCAGCAATATTAGTTGCGGCTAATGTGGCTAAGGATCCATTGTATTACAAAGAAAAGCTCTACGCAGGGGTAATGGAAAAAAATATT
>JBDNGR010000421.1:0-1606 GCA_041689165.1 Coxiellaceae bacterium | reverse complement strand
GTTTGTGATTTGGCTAGCTGAGCAGTTACAACTTGCAGGATTCAATCCAGGTATTATTAGTCGTGGCTACGGCGGCACATCTAAGCAACCAACTGCAGTATTTGCCAATAGTAGTCCTCAATTAGTGGGTGACGAACCAGTGCTAATTAGCAAGCGAACTGGCTGTCCAATATACGTGGGCGTAAATCGAGTGGCAGCTGGTCAACGCTTATTAAAAGCAAATCCATTGTGTAATGTGATAATTAGTGATGACGGCTTGCAACATTATGGTCTTTATCGGGACATTGAAATCGTAGTCGTTGATGGTCAGCGGCAATTTGGTAATGGCGCTTGTTTACCAGCCGGGCCACTGCGAGAACCTTTATCGCGTTTAAAGACTGTGGATTTTATTGTTGTAAATGGGCAAACAACTAATCCTGATGAGTATTCTTTTGCAATTCAACCTGGCATGTTACGTAGCTTAGGAGGAGAGAAGACTTTATCTGTCGCTGATTGTCAGGGTAAAACAATTTATGCCATGGCTGGCATTGGTCATCCGCAGCGTTTTTTTGAATCTTTAAAGAGCTTGAATCTAACGTTTAAAGAACAAGTATTTCCTGATCATCATGCCTTTAAACCGGAAGAGATTGCATTTCAACAAGCAGATATTATAATCATGACGGAGAAAGATGCGGTAAAGTGTCGGGGATTTTCTGACGATAGACATTTTTACTTACCGATAACGGTGGTGTGTCAGCCAAAGTTTTTAGTCTATCTCATTCATAAACTCAGGAGTGTCAAATGAAAAAATACCTTTTAGCTTTATTATTTTTATTACCGATTATTCTATTTGCTGCCGGTAATGATGATACCATCACTGTTACAAAAGTGCAGCCGCAATTTACGATTAGTCTGGCGGGCAACGCCACTACTGGTTATGCTTGGGCGCCAACGACTTATGATGGCCGCTTAGTTGAATTACTTTCTTCTGATTATGTGGCAAATCCGAATAAAAAATTAATGGGTGCGCCCGGAACGTTTGTATTTACGTTTAAAGCACGATCTGTAGCGTTTAGCATGCCACAAAGTACGCCGATCACATTTGTCTATTCTCGTCCTTGGATTACGGATAAGACTGGTGTTGTGCAGGTGCAATATACGGTTAGTACGATGCAGTAACCTTTCTATAAAATCCAAGCTCGCGCCGCTCCACATTCTTCTTTCAAGGGGGGGAGGGGGGTGACAGTGCTTCGCATCTTCGTGTTCGGTAATGACTTTTAAGTTTCTTTAATAAATACGGTGTTGCGGGCTAATGGAAAATTTTTACAAATTAACTTTGCGAAATCATTATTTAAAGTCAGATTTAGATCAATGGATCGTGAATAAGGGTAATCGCCGCGGTTAATTTTTTGATATGGTATTGCAGAGTGCTTGGTTTGCTTATAAACTTCAACATGTCCAATATTTCTATCTAATACAATCGCTGATTACTGGAGGAGGTTTAGTTTTTATGAAAAAAAACCAAATTTACTCTCCAGATCAATTAAGTCTTGCGATAAAACCCAATCGTTGGGATTTGGTCATGTTGCTAGTTTTGTTTGCGCTTATCGTGGTTATTGCCAGTTTC
>JBDNGR010000420.1:0-1652 GCA_041689165.1 Coxiellaceae bacterium | reverse complement strand
ATGTCTTGATTGACCGTTGTTTCAGGATTGACTAAAAAGCTATGGGGCGTGCGGGTGGTGCTTAAAGCGAGCGGTGTGGGGCGCAGGATGTGTTGGGATACCCGGCGTTGAACGTCTTCCTGGTGGCGTTTAAGCTCGCCGGTTTGTTCCATCTGCTGCAAGCGGCTTAAGATGACGTGGCGAATGTCTGCTTCTTGTACCGGGAATAATTCGCCATACACGCCGATATTGGCCGCCAGCGTCAATCCACACACGCTATGTAATCCTAACAAGGCGATTAATTTAACGCGCATGGTTAATCCTTTGAATCGTCTGCTCAACCATCAACGAGGTGATGTCTAGCTCGTTGTCATGCGTGAGTACTGGCGCACTAATCAAGGTGCAGGCGTGCGCTTTCGCGTACGCCTCCATCACGTGGGGTAGTGCCTTGGTAAAGCGCGTCATGAACTGCCCTTGCCTGTCTGCACTGAGCGTTGAGCGTGCCAGGCGTGCCGCAGGCTCTGCAAGCGCACGCCTCATATCCACCACCCGGATGGTGGCGGCATGATGGCCATGCCAAGTGCATACCAATAAAGCGACCATGGCTGCCAACAACACCGTATAGACGTGACGGATCATCGTTGAGCCTCATGCGCGTCGGCCACCCGTGACACCGCTTGAGCAAAGGTCATGCCCTCGTTGACGTAATCGAGCACCCCTTGATAATCCTTAGCGTCCGAGGACAGCAACACCCGGGTGTAGGGGTCAACGAATAGCCGGTGCACCGAGGACATGCCCTTCGAGCGCAACAACACTTGTGAAAACCCTGCTTCTTTAGCGATTGGAAACGACTTGAGTAAGGTGAGTTCTTGGGCAGAGAAGGTCTCATGCTCTTTTTGGTGTTGTATGAGCGGTTCTTGTTCTTGCAGAAAAATAAGTTTCAGCGCCGAGTTCTCCCACGCCGCTCGTGCTTCGCTAAATCGGTAGTAATCGGCAATGCCTTGGGTGATGGTGACAAAGGACGCCTTGTGCCGTCTGCCGGTTCGAAAGCCTTTGTTGATGAAATCAGTCGCGATGGCGTCTCCTGTAAAAAATGACCACGCCTCATCAATGATGCACATCTTTTGTTTGTTTCTATCGGAATTAAACATCCGTCGTTGAAATTGGGCGATAACCGATAACAACACCGGCGCACGAATGCTGACGTTGTCTTCGATTTCTTTTAAATCAACGACGATGATGCGCGCGTCTGGCGATAATCGCGACGGTTCGTTAAACGCTTTACCATGCTCTGAATCCGCGCAATAACGGCGCATGTTTTTAGCTAAAATGCGCGCACTTGGGTAAGTGTCTTTATCGAGCTCGTAGAGGCTTAATAGCGCCTGCTCCACCTCATCGATGCACGTTTGATGTCCCGTCTTGGCAAAGGCTACCAATATCGCTTCGCGCAAGGTGCCGCGGTCATCGTCGGTAGCACCATGGGTGGGGCACGTTAGGAGTTCAAACAAGGCAATGATGTCGTCGAGCTCACGAACCATATCGGTCACGTGGGTAAAGGGATTCATCGCTAAATTACTGTATTCTAAATAGGTGCCCCCGAGGGCTTCGCAGAGTTTGCGGTAACTGCCGCCAACATCAATGATGAAAATATCGCCGCCATTAAAGAGCACGTT
>JBDNGR010000419.1:0-1608 GCA_041689165.1 Coxiellaceae bacterium | reverse complement strand
TCAACTGGAAACCATATATGAGATCAGAAACCGCCTCGCCCACCACGAGCCTGTCTATGGCACCCGTCTTGAGGCAATACTCGACGCGATTGACTTCTTTGTCATCAACATTGGAAGTCGTGTTCCAAGCACCGAAACCGCTTTTGCGAAGCTGACACTACCCCAGCTCGATGTGCTGTCCGGCCAAGTTGCGATCTTCCGTAGAACATTCGAACGCTTGGCAGCATAGTTTATCCGACACCTTGTTAGTCATCGTGCGAGCTTTCAACCAATAGCTCGCATGAAAACGCTCTTGGCTACAACGCCGCTACGCGGCCGGATGTTGCGCGGTGCTCGAATGACCGCTTCGACGATTGCCGCCAAACTGAATGAAAGTCTGCAATGGGCCGAAAGCGATGGTAAATGGCCGTCGCACGCATCAGCTTACCTCAACGCCACATCAACGCGCGAACGCGCACTAGTGCGGGGCTATGCCCGCCAATGCGCGTGAATGCTGCTGAATGTGCGGTTGGAAACTTGCTAAAATCAAAGGCTTACCGGCTAAAATACTGATTTGATTAACTTATTGGAATTCTTGAATTATAGGCTCATAACCTGAAGGTCGTAGGTTCAAATCCTACTCCCGCAACCAAAAAAACTAAATATAACAATTACTTAAAGCCCGACTTAAACAGTCGGGTTTTAGTTTATTTATTTGACTCAACGCTGACTCAATATTTTCCCCTGACCGTGCGCACAAACGTGCAGCGCATTGATAACAAGTACTAATATTTTAACAGGGATGTGCCATGGAGCCCAGCTCCCTCCGTTTGAGTCATCTCGGATAGCTGTGCTGGACTTTGCGCACCCCGTCTGACGAGCTTCAGTCTCGACCGCATTAATCGATTATTCAATGAGAAATGATTTGGTGACATAACTGCGGCAAGCAAGCTGCATCAACCTTACACCGTAATGCATCCATTTGGAGCAAGTCACGTGACAGGTAAGTGTGGAACTTTTCGAAGATCAGGTTGGTCTGATCACCAAACAAGCTGACCGGCTCCCCGGCCGCAATACGATGAAGGGTGGCTTTGATGTCGCCGGTTCCGTCTTTCGAGGAAACGGTCAAGAAGCCGTCATAAACATCTACCTCGAAACCTTTGGCGCGCAGGGCGAGCGCAAGAGTGGTCGTCTTTACGGTCCCGACCCTCGTTGCAAGGCTGAAACTGCTTTCTCCAAAAGGAATGATCGATGCTGTCGCGAACCCTAGTTGGGCGTATTGCCTGCGGGCCTCGTCCAGCAGATCGCGTGCGGTCTGATCAGCGTAGAGATGCTTATCCTCGCTCTCTAAGACCATAAACATTTGTTCGATGACGCGATCATGAATGTCGCCAGGATCGCCGCCAAATACAGGGGGCGTGCCGCCCTTAGATGGGACTACCATTATGACCTTGTCGCGGTCATCAATCTCTTGAATGATCCACCGCCGCCCCGAAAAGATCAGCATCATGCCGGGAGCCATCACGTTCACGATGGGCAGTGTACCCAGCTCCTTCCCGCCAGAGATCAGCCGGTACTCCTCTGGTGTCTGAAAGACGGCATAGAAGCTGTAATGCTCGACCAGCTTTT
>JBDNGR010000418.1:0-1526 GCA_041689165.1 Coxiellaceae bacterium | reverse complement strand
TCCTGCTCCTGCTCCTGCTCCTGCTCCTGCTGTATGACACGATGAATACGTGGACTGCCTTTCATAAAGTTTAGTAGAGTTAACCGCAGTTAATTTATAACGATCACTCAACAAAGGCGCTGTTAGCGCCTTTTTTAATGAGGCATGATTTCGAAGCTTGGGCGTACATAAACGGAGACATGGATGACAGTGTTCGGGGACAGGGTAAACACTGCAAGAGGGCATACGCCCAAACTAGCTAGGATTCAAACACTCCGCTAATTTTCCTAGACACGCTTTTTGCGTGGTGGATTTGCGATAAACCAAGGCAATTTTTCGTGAAGGAACAGGATTGGCAAAAGGACGCACTGTTACTAAAGGATTATCGTTAATACTGAGCTCAGGTAGCAAAGTAATACCATTGCCGAGTGCTACCATCTGACGCAAAGTTTCTAAGCTGGTAGCGCTAAAGCTCGGCTGCACCGAATGTGATTCCAACGCACACACTGCCAATGCTTGCCCACGCAAACAATGGCCTTCTGTTAAGAGCAGTAAGTTCTGCTTTTTCAAATCATTCACACTGATCGTTTTTTTATGTGCTAGAGGATGATCTAGAGGCATCGCCACCCAAAAATTTTCATTAAATAATTCATGGACAGCAAACTCAGGATTACTGATGGGTAGTGCCAGTACAGCCGCATCAATTTTTCCAGTTTTAAGTTGGTCTAATAAAATAGCGCTTTGTTCTTCTACCAAAAATAATTCGAGCTTGGGTAATGTGTGTTTTATTTTCACTAAGACGCGCGGCAATAAGTATGGTGCTAAACTCGGGATGCAGCCTAAACGCAATGAGCCAGCATAGGGGTCTGCGGCAGAACGCGCCATTTCTCTTAGGCGCTGTGCATCCTTAACAATAACACGTGCTTGATCAACCAGTGCTTTACCCGTTTCAGTTAGGAGAATTTTTTTATGATTGCGTTCGAAGAACTGCACATTTAGTGCTTCTTCTAGCTTTTTAAGCTGCATACTGAGGGTAGGTTGGCTGACATGACAGTGCTCAGCGGCTTTAGCGAAGTGTAAGGTGTCAGCTACCGCAACAAGATATTGAAGATCACGTAGATTCATGATGTTTCACTTCCTCCCTGATTGATGAGCTCGATCACCGTGTGTCTTAGCATCCCTGCTAACTATACCCATCGCACCCCAAGCTGCGAGTTGTAACTTGCAGCTTGACGTCGCATTAGCCCGCTTCCTCAATCACAAAAGCTCGAAAGAGCCCCGCTATTCCTTCGCTTTTGCTCAATCCTCATCGGGCTACTGCTCGCAAGCTGAAACTTAAAACTTCGCATCTTGAGGGTCGAGAGGTATATACCTCTCGTACCCCAAGCTGCGAGTTGTAACTTGCATCTTGACGTCGCATTAGCCCGCTTCCTCAATCACAAAAGCTCGAAAGAGCCCGACTATTCCTTCGCTTTTGCTCAATCCTCATCGGGCTACTGCTCGCAAGCTGAAACTTAAAACTTCGCATCTTGAGGGTCGAGAGGTAT
>JBDNGR010000417.1:0-2519 GCA_041689165.1 Coxiellaceae bacterium | reverse complement strand
TCGATTGCTGATTCGATTTGATTAGTAATCTCAGCGAATGCGTAGTCGTGCCGATGCTTGACAATGTACCGCATGATCGTTGTGATCTCGTCACCAGAGCGTATGCGAGTTATCCACTCGTGATGGCTGATACCGTCGGTCGTGGATGTACCGCGCTCGATTGCGTATATGACATCGTACATATCGACCGGCTCTTCGCCTAGGTGATAGTCCTCATCGCCGTGTGTGTGATCGAAGCGGCCTTCTTCTGAATGTGCGTACATGATATAAACCCCTATACAAAGTTAAAAAGAATTAGTGCTGCGGCCATTAGGGTTACCGCTAAGATGTCATTGATCATTTACGTATCTCCAATATTTTGATTAGTAGGACTTCAACCTTGTCGGCGTCAAACCCGTCGGCGTCGGGATCCTGGAGTAGTGCCAAGGCTTTCTCGCAGCCTAGGCGCAGTGCCGCATACTGCACAACTAGTTCTATCATTTGACCGCTCATGCTGTTTGATCCAATTTAATTAGCCGGATAACTTTATGCATGGAAACCCCTTAAAATTGGTTATAAATAATAGTCATTTCCAGTTAAAATTGACGATAAACGAAAGTGTTGTCAGTCGCACCGACAAGAACGCCTTTATCCTCTAGGTACTCACGCACAATAGTGAGCACGTTTTCAGCGCATACAGCCTCTTCACCGATACTGTAATCACGGGCTATATCCATTGGTTTACCTTCTGCAAAGTCGCAACATAAGGCCATAACGTCAAGCTCTATTCCTTCCTCGCTTTCCGCTTCGTAGTCAGTGATATATTTATATATGACCTTTAAAGCGTCAAGCGAAAATTGATCGTAGCGCCCCATTTCAGTAAACGCGCCAACAAAATTATGTAGATTAATTGTCTTTGTCATGGTTTTTCTCGCTGTATAGTTACCCACGCCCTGATTGACGCGGGCGTGAGTGTTCAAGCTGATAGCGACTGAACACTGTAATTTGTACGCACTTTTTCACCTGCGATAGCGTCTTGAGACTCTGTCAATCTTAGAGTTTTTTTGCCTCCCTCTTTGTATATAATGGTAGAAACCGCATGGGTTAAAAACCAGTCGCTACTCTTGCGCGTCAAAGTGACAGAAGTCGCATCACGTGAATATTTATAAGCATTGTTGACTGCAAAACCGCTTGTCGCATCAAATATCGCGCCATGAAAATGCTTTTTTGCACCAAGTAGGTCGATCAATCGGCTTTCAGCGTCTTCGACAAGCGATTCAATTTCATCAAAGCTTGTATACGTATGCGCTGTAGATTTCAAATTGATTTCACGCAAAGCTTCTTCAATCTTTTTTGAATTAGATTGTGTGATTTTGATCTCTTTTGAGAGTTTGAGCATTTGTATTCCCTTGTTTGTGTGTTTACAGGTTAGGAATATTAATTATCTCACAAAAACAAACAAAACAACACTTTTATTTAATATCATGCTTTTAGTATCGTGAACCAAGCCTTTCGTTTAGCGAAACCCTTGTTATTCTTAGCACTTGTCATGTTGCATCGCAGTATGTTGCATCGCATCATAGACTAAGGGTAATTGAGTAATGTATTCCTTAGCCCTAAGATTCTATTAGTCTTAAGGATAACTTAGTGCAGGGATTGTGCAGTGCACAAAAGATACTCCGCCCAAAACAAGCCCCCCCCTAGGTCATGGCGGTGGGGTGTGTGTGTGCGCACCCTCCACAAACAATTTTTTATTTTTTAATACTCTCCATCCCCTTCTAACACTTATAATCACAAGTAACCAATAGGAGTCAGCCCCATGCAAGAACCAAAGTATTCAGCCAAAGAAGAGCAATCCCTGATGGCACGTCTATGGTCGCCTGATGTGAAGAATGACCCATTGAAGTTTGTAATGTTGTCATTTCCTTGGGGTCAGCAGGGCACACCCTTGGCGATGTTTAAAGGGCCTCGCAAATGGCAGCGAGATATCTTAGGGGATTTGACGGCACATATTAAGAGTAATCAGGGCAAGGTAGATTTCAAGGTATTTAGAATGGCGGTTGCCTCTGGGCGAGGCATTGGCAAGTCTGCGCTCTTGAGTTGGTTAGCGTTATGGATGGTGAGTACACGCATTGGTGGCTCGGTCATTGTGTCGGCAAACTCTGAATACCAACTTCGAAGTGTGACATGGGCAGAGCTAACCAAGTGGTGTGCGATGTTATTGAATTCGCATTGGTTTGAGGTGAGTGCCACACGTCTCATGCCGGCCAAGTGGGTAACGGATTTGGTTGAGCGAGATTTAAAGCGTGGTACGCGTTATTGGGCGATTGAGGGCAGGCTTTGGAGTGAGGAAAATCCGTCGGCGTATGCGGGGTTGCACAATCACGATGGGGTAATGTTGATACTGGATGAAAGTTCGGGTGTGCCGGATTCTATTTGGGATGTGAGTCAAGGCTTTTTTACTGAGAATACGCCAAATCGGTTTTGGTTAGCGTTTAGTAATCCGCGTCGTAATACTGGATATTTTTACGAGTGCTTTA
>JBDNGR010000416.1:0-1094 GCA_041689165.1 Coxiellaceae bacterium | reverse complement strand
TTCAGGCAGGAGCCGGGCTCATGTTCAGGGCATTTTGGATCACCATATTGACCCTTGCTGGCCTCACGATCTTTGTAGTATTGATCGGAGAACTTAGGTCCCAGGGCGGATATAGTCATTCAATATGGCAATCCACTCCCACTGTGGTTGAAATAGATAACACAGTACTGGGAAGAATCTTTCGCCAGGCAAGTGAATCTTCAATTTCTGAAATGTCTGAAATAATCGATGATCAACTTGATATCATTTATGCGCCAACATACTCAGCCATAAGTGGTTACACTTCATTTCACTATTCCGTCAGAGGTGAATACACAGAAATCTTCGGCGCGGCGCTGGGTACGATGAGTGATGACATCGAACAAAGGCTATTTGATGGGTTTGAACAGCGATTAGCAGAAGCTTCTGCTTTCTTGGATGCGGAGTATTCGCTCGCATTTAAAAACAATCTTGAACGCTTATTGGTAAGTGAGATACCTGAAGAATTACGGCTGCTACCAATTGGAGATTTGACTCGCAAAGCTATTGATGATGCTATCGGAAGAGCTAAAGTGACTGTTCCCGTGGGTGCCTATATGGCAAGGGCCGGCGGGATTTATTCGACGAAGGTAATAGCAAAAGCGGTTGCTTCAAAACTTGCATTGAAGGTGTCGCTTAAAGCAGGTACGAAAACCTTAGTTAAAAGTACTACCTTACTTGGTGGCGCGGGGGCAGGCGCGGCTGTGGGTGCTGTGCTCGGGCCGCCGGGCTCGGTGGTAGGGGGGATAATAGGCGGAGTAGTGACGTGGTTTGCGGTCGATGCTGCTGTAATTAACATTGATGAATTTTTTAATCGCGAAGAATTTGAAGCTGACGTTGCGTTTATGATTGATGAAAATAGAGTTGCTGTTCGCGAAGGGCTTGTAAGCGCATTAGCCAGTAAACATCTTGAGATGGAGGACTTCACGCTTGGTGAGCTTTCGCGCGGATTGTAGAGCGTTATTGTCAATTCTGGTGTTTAGCCAGTCAAATCAAGCGTAAGCGCCAATAAATCGACCCATTTACCTCAGGCGTACTGAGCCACCTTTTTTTTTGAAACCCGCTCCAGCGGCACA
>JBDNGR010000415.1:0-3071 GCA_041689165.1 Coxiellaceae bacterium | reverse complement strand
GGCGCACTATAAAACGGACGAGCATGTGGAGGTGGCGCAAACCTTAATGAACTTAGCGAATGCTGTGGGTGATTTAGGGGATATAGCGAGAAAGAAAGAGCTCTTGGAAAAAGTGCTGCGGATTCAAGTGGCGCATTATAAAACAGAAGATGTGGTAGACGTGGCTATCACCCAGCATAATTTAGCTGCTGCTTGTGGAATGATGAATGATGTTCGGTGGGCTTTAGTTTACAGCCAGAAGGCGTTGGCTACTTTTAATAAGCATTTAGGTGGCCTGCATCCTTATGCACAAAATGCAAAAATGTTCTTGGCCAAGTTGCAGACACCCGGAAGCGGTTCTAGCTTAGCCACTCCTAATAGCCTTTTAGCACGATACCAAACTGCTACAGAAACTTCCTTACCCACACCCGAAAAAGCCTTACGCCGTGCGGTGGCTACAAGGGCGGTTGATGATGTGCGAGTTTTACTTAAATTGATCAGAAACATCAATGAAGCCGATGATAATCCCAGCCAATGCCAGACGGCTTTACATTGGGCTGTTCGTGAGTCACAGCTGGAGGTGATTAAGCTGTTGCGAGAAGCCCACGCGAGCAAAGATCTAAAAGATGCGAGCGGTAAAACAGCGGAGGATTATGCTCTCATATCGACAGATGAGTCTATCAAAGCTTATTTTGCTGAATGGAAACAACAAGAGCTGGCCATTTTGTTGGAGAAATTTCAAGTCAAGACAGAAGCCGCATTGCCGAGTATTGCTAAAGCTTTACGTCGTGCCGCTCATATGGGTGATTTAGCCAGTGTCAAAGAATTGTTAGCTCATCATCCCGACATTAACAATCAAGATGATCATCCTAGCTCTCGTCAAACCGCCTTACATTTAGCGGTTACAAACCGCCATAGAGCCGTGGTGGAGTTTTTGCTATTAGCGGGTGCAGATGCCTCAATTACAGATGCGGCTCATAAAACGGCCGAAGACTATGCACGAGAATTAGGATTAAAAGAGACTGAAGCTTTGTTTAAACCTTCAGTCACTTCGAGTGTGGCGACAGCAGGGCTTTTCGCGCCAGCAGCAGCGGGTGCTGCGGGCGAAGCTAAGTCTGTTCCCGTCATTGGAGCCGCGGCTGGTGGCGCGGGAGCTTCATCACCACCCACACCAGCTAAATACAGCGAAGTTTCAGCTACCAGAACGGCTGGAGTTCCGAAAGCAGAGCGGCTAATTATGTCTGGTAGCAAAGTAGATATGGAGGTCACTGATCCCAGCGACATTTCAGAGCTAGGCTATTCTAGTGTTGCTAAGAATTATTTTGAAGAGCTCAAGTCAGATTTTTATAAAGCTTTGATGGTAGCAACCCGATTTCATCAGAATATCTTAGAAACCATTGTGACTACTCGAATCAGTGATCTAAATGTTTTATACAAAAGTTTTTTTGAGGCCAAGCTCAGTCTGTTAGATTATTGTAATAATTTAAATTCAACTGCTAAGGAAATTGCAGCTTCAGCGAGCGAGCTGTATGGTCAACATCAAGCAATATTCCTTGAAGCTGACAAATTAGTAAGCGAAATATCAGCAAGTAAAGATTCTGTTAGCATAGAAAGTCTTATTGGTGAAAGAAATGATGCTATGGCTAAAGTCAAACGAATTATTACGGAGATGTGCGCAGAACGATTCACTAGCAAAGCCGCTCAACCAGCTACAAAGGCAAAAGCTTTAGCCACTGAGGGCGCCAGAGGTGATAGCGTAAAAAATGCTGTAGGGATTTTTGCTAGCCCTTCAAGTGCAGGCTTTTCACCTGCTCCCACGCCAACAACGTTACCAGGTACGGTAGCTGCAGGAGGTGCTGGTGCTAGCGCGGCTGAGGAGCCAAGTAGTTTATTGACCACCATTCTTGATGAGAGTAAATCTGAAGTCGATATTCTTAACTTTATAAAAACGAATATCCGAACAGTCATACGGACTATTAACACTCCAGGCGAAAACGGATATACCCCGCTCTTTTGCGCATATCGCATGAAACGGTCAAAAGTAACTGCCACTTTAGAAAATTATCCTTTTGCAGCGGGATTGCTGGTTGACAGCCTTGGCAACCCCATTCGTGGCGATGGGAAATGGTGTACCTCCGCAGGTATGCGTTTCATCAAGAGTATTATTGACAGAGGTGATGTTGAGGCTTTTTCAGTCGTTCTAGCGAGTGGTAAATGGCCTTCCTTATTGCTAGTAGATTTAGAAAAAGAACAACTTCCCTTAGTGCTGGTTAGCTATATAGCTAAATCAGGCAAGCTTAATTTCTTGGAACTGTTAATGGAGAAACATCCTGATCAGCATGAGGCCGGAACTCAATTCAAAAAAATAAATACCAGCCCACTCATTGAGGCTGCCTGTGGCGGGCATGCAAATGTAGTTGATTTTCTTTTGCAGAAAGGCGCTGCGCCCGATTTTGTGAATTCAGTTGATGAGAGCGCTCGATCAGTCGCCTCACATTATCCGGAAATTATTGCAATATTGGATAAAGCATTTGCTACAGCATTAGCACCATAAAAAATAACATATGGTTGATCATATAATAAGAATTTAAACTCGGCTCTATCTCAAAAGTCAATTGCAAATATAAGGAAACTCATGGGTAAAATTCACTTTATTTGGGCTGGTGGTGAAAGACCTATTCCATCACTCTCTGGAATAGTTATCAGAGGCTGGAAAGCACGCAATCCGACAGCAGAGGTTTGGATATGGGTTGATGGCGAACATCTTTCTGCTGAAATCCGTACAGGCCTTGCTAAAGCGATATCTTCCGACGAAGTTGCTATAGGCCAATTAAAAGAACTAGAGGATTTGTATTCAATGGAAGATGCGGAACCGAAGATACTACTGCAGACTAAACTCGAAGCAGATGCATCAAAGTTCGGATTTAGTGGCGACGGCTATGTAATCAAAAATATTCACGATCTCATAACCGACATCGAACTATATCGATGCAAAATCGCCGATGAAGCATTCGCGGGTCAAATGGGTGTACTGTTCGACATAGCGAAGCACGAATATTCTCGCTTAAGGCCTAATTATGGTGCTTCTAGTG
>JBDNGR010000414.1:0-2051 GCA_041689165.1 Coxiellaceae bacterium | reverse complement strand
GACATTGTGACTCAAGTTATTTATAGGTCTTAATTAGCAGAATTATTCGCTAGATAATTTTTTTAGTTTTGGTTTGAGTGATTAAATTAATGGCATAAATGGGTGGCATTATTCGCATTTGCCCCATTCCTGTAATTTAACACTTTATTGCGCAATTCTTCTTCAGGCATGATGGCAAACGCCTCCTTGCGCACCTCGCCAAAGCTGGTTTCATTCGATAATTCTTGCTTGACATACAGTTTTGCTAATTTTTTCATGACGGCCAGTTCTGATTGTTTGCCAACGGCATACTCAGAAAACGCTTCTCGCGCTTTTTCCTTGAGCTCGCCCTCAAATTGATTAAGAGAGAAGTCAAAGGCATC
This sequence comes from Coxiellaceae bacterium, assembly GCA_041689165.1. Classification (GTDB taxonomy): domain Bacteria; phylum Pseudomonadota; class Gammaproteobacteria; order Coxiellales; family Coxiellaceae; genus CAIQCE01. The sequence goes on along the minus strand of JBDNGR010000414.1, from coordinate 1,689 downwards.
CATCAAGTTATCATTGAGATGAAGATAACGTTGCTGGATATAACACAGTAGATACAGATAGGTTTGTTCAGATTTCAATTGTTTGCGCAAGTCATAAACAGTATAGTAATCAACAAGGCTTGCATAGTACTGAATATTTTGTTGAGAAAGATTAAGCTTGCTCAATAACGATATGGCCAGTTGATACAATGGTTTGACGGCGAGCTTTTTATCACGTTCAGCACTTATCATGCGCGCCTTAAAGTCCTTTGTATCCTGTTTTAGATCGGCCAATCCAGAGAGCGTTTCCGTTTTCTCTTCAAATATAAGCTTTTTCAAAGCAGACTTATCGGTCTCCGTCAGTGACTCGCTAATGATTGAGCCGACACGATTACGTTCGGTGTTCAATGCCTTGCTAACAATAATTTGCAGTGTGGTATACCCCGGGCGCATGATTTTTTGTTCACGTAAAAAACTGAGCAAATTCATGACAATAAATTGAGGGGTGACATCCCTACGCAAGATCTGTTCTGCTTGTGCGATCAATAATGGCTCGAACTCTTTTGACCACAACCGGTAATCAAAATGAAGAGCAATTGCATGGCATTGCGCATAATATTGATGTTTGGTGATAGTACCTGGATGAAAAAAAGACTCGGCAAAGTATTCCTGCATGACAAAATTAACGTCTTCTAGCACTTCTTCCCAATGAAAGGGAAAAAACATGTGCTTGGCTTTAAAATAGCCAATCTGAATGGCACAATGAACTTGAGCGGCTAACGTAGCGCGGTTACGCATTAATGCTTGCTCTTCGCAGGTGAGATTGATGTAATTTAATCGCTGCTCATCATCAAAATCAGGGATCTCATATAAAGCCGCTTGTTCCGCTTCTGATAAAATGGTCAGGTTATTATTGCTTGCCCGCATGAATGATTTCCTCGATTGAACAGGCGAAGGATTCTATCAAACTTGCCCTAAAGCACCTATTTATGGGAAAGATAGTAAATTCATGTCGATAGTTCATGCGGCCTATCGCTCATATCTATACTAGCGACCAACCACTGTTTTCGGGAAAGTTGACTATAATATAATCATGAACCCACCAAAAAAGATTAAGAATAGCCTCCGCCGGGCGCGCGAATATTTAACGCCAACAGAAATTGATAGGCTGATGGTGGCGGCAAAGCATACTGGTCGGCACGGTCAACGTGATGCCGCTATGATATTGATTGCCTATAGACATGGCTTGCGGGTTTCTGAGCTAATAACATTGTCCTGGTCTCAGATTGACTTAAATGAAGGGTTATTTTACGTTGTTCGTCGAAAAAATGGTTTATCAACTCAGCACCCGCTGTTTGGTTCCGAGCTTCGCGCGCTTCGTCAGATGAAACGCAATTATCCTGAGACAGACTATGTTTTTATGACAGAACGAAAGGCGCCGATAACCGCTGCAACATTTAGAAAGATTGTTGCCAGGGCGGGTGAATTAGCTCAGATTGGATTACCTGTTCATCCACATATGCTTAGACATTCAACCGGATTTAAACTTGCTAATGATGGACGGGATACGAGAAGTATTCAACATTACCTTGGGCACAAAAACATTCAGAATACGGTGCGATATACAGAAATGGCATCAACACGGTTCAAAAACTTCTGGAATGATTAAAAAATGTCCGGAAATTTCTGGGGTTCCGGGCTAGGACCCCT
>JBDNGR010000413.1:0-6340 GCA_041689165.1 Coxiellaceae bacterium | reverse complement strand
GGCTATTTTTTAAGTCGGCGAAAAGATGCCTTTGCTTTAACAGAGAAACAACTGGCTCCTCTGGAAGCACGAAAACCCAAAGTAGCTCAATATGTATCCCAATCAGTTGGAGAAAAATTTCAATTGATAAAACCATGGAATATTTATTTACCTGTATCGGTGATACATCAATCATGGGAAGAACCTGATGCTGAATTCTAAAGAAGAATTGATGATTAATGCCCGCGAGTCGGGCTATAAACCGGAAATTCTTGAGAAAGTTTATCGCTTACTTGATGTGTTTCAACAAATCATGTCTATCCCTTTCCTGCAAGAAAGGCTGGTCTTAAAAGGTGGAACGGCGCTTAATTTGTTTTACTTCGAGCAATTGCCAAGATTATCTGTTGATATCGATTTGAACTACATTGGCGCGCTTTCACGAGAAAAAATGCTCAGCGAAAAACTTCAGATCATTGAAGCGATTCATCAAATTCTGTCACAAAACCAATTTGAACGTCACCGATATCCCATGCATCATGCTGGTGGTAAAATGGTATGGTTTTATCCGAGCGTATTGGGACAGCGTGGTTCATTAGAAATTGATATCAATTTTATGTATCGCCAACCTTTATACCCTGTAACGTGCAGATCGCCCAACATTAAGGGATACCAGCATTTACAGGGGCCTGTATTAGACATCCATGAATTAGCCGCCGGCAAGTTATCTGCTTTGTTTAATCGAAGCGCAAGTCGGGATTGGTTTGACGCACATTATCTATTAACAAAAATCCCACTGGATAATCAAAAATTACGGCTAGCCTTTGTCACTTATTTAGCGATGACAAAAATTGATTTATCCCTCGTGACGGCTGAGCAGATCAATTTTGATTTAGCTGATTTGAGAAACAGGTTACTGCCTGTGATGCACCAGTTATCGATTGGAAGAAGTTCACGTGAATTAAAAGAATGGGCGACTACAAAAATAACGGAGCTTCATCAGGGGTTATCAAAACTGTTGCCGCTTGAAGAACATGAAATGCGGTTTATTATCAAAATCAGAAATGAAGGAATTATCATGCCTGAATTAATTACCAACGATAGTGAATTGTCTGATAGGATTGTCTCCCATCCTGCTATTAACTGGATTATTAAACAACGTTAAGACAGGGTGAAAAGTACCCATAACGTGCCCAAAAATTTATAAATAAAAGTAAAACCTTATAATATCAACGAATTACAAAAAATTCTCGCGGGTTCGATTCCCGCCGCCTCCAGCAATATTTAAGACCACAAAAGACCATCAAAGGCTACTAAAAACAACTGAGAGTCATGAGCTTACAATCCATGAGGGGTTGTTTTTTATGGTCCTTCATTGCCCCCGGAATGCCCCAAAAAAGCCCCGAATTTTAAAATAATGCCCCAGTGATGCTCCAAATTCAAAACTAAAATTTATGCTAACTGGATTAAATCTGGCACGCAATCTTGATGGGATTATTAAACTTACCACTTTTGACCGACAAAGCGTTTTAAGTTGGTGTATCATTCAACCTAAAAAAAGCAGTTGAAATATGTTGAAATAGCCTAACATACTCAATTATTATAAAAAAAATTATGATTCAACCGCCAGTTACCACTCACCCAATGGGTGAGACTCTTTTGCCAGAAAAAAGCCTAATTACCTTATTGAAAATACCCGAATACCCGTCGACACTTTATCATGGTTTAGTTCATGTCGAATGGGATCAAACAGCATCTGTTACCGCGATCGGGGTTAGCTACCATTTCTTATTGAGTTTCTGACATTGCGAGGGTTGTTTGATTCTTGGGTAGAGGACTGTCCATTAACATTTACGAGCCCGAATGCGCCTTCTAAGCATGATATTTTAGGTACTTTATTACTGTCTATTTTGTCGGGTCATAAACGCTACGCTCACATTACCTCTATTCGCTCTGATAAGGTTAATCGAAAATTATTAGGTATGAGTAAGGTGGTGCGTGAAGATTCGTTGCGACGAGCATTGCTGAAGCTAGATGAAGAATCCGCCATATCCTGGCTGAAAAAACACCTCAATAAATGTTATGGTCTTTTGCTGAGTGAGCCTTGGATTTTAGATATGGCTGTCACAGTAAAAGTATTATATGGCAAGCAAGAAGGAGCTGTTCGAGGTTATAACCCAACTAAACCGTGACGTCCTTCACACGCTTATCACACCTATTCTATCGCTAATTTACGATTGGTTCTTGATGCTGAAGTCCAGCCAGGAAATCAAACTTCGGCCATTTATTCGGCTGCAGATTTATCGGCTTTATTGGACAATCTTCCGCGGGAAAACTGGCCTCAGTTTATGCGCGCTGATACTGCATATGGAACAAACAAAATAATGACTGAGGCTGAAAAAAGAATATTCCCCTATTTGTTTAAATTAAAAATGACAAGGAATGTGCAGCGATTAATCAATAGAATACAATTCAATGATAAGTGGACTCAAGCCTGTCATGAATTTGAAGGCCAGGAGCCGATGCTTCAGTTGCCAGGTTGGAGTAAGCCGCGACGCGTTATCATTCTTCGGCAACGCGTGACCACAGATGAGGCTTATCTCACGGAAGCAATGAACGACACTCAATTACAACAGCTTCAGTTTGATTTTGGTAATGATACAAAAAATAAGGCGACAACCTATAAATACTCGGTATTAGTCACATCATTACACCATGGCATTATTGTTCTCACCCAATATTACCGGGACCGAAGTGATAGCGAAAATGTGTTCGATGAACTTAAGAACCAATGGGTCTGGGGTGGATTTGCCACTCAAAATCTTTTACGTTGCCGTGTTTTATCGCAAACAGTTGCGCTAATTTTCAATTGGTGGAATTTATTTTTTCGTCTGGCTAAACCAGATAAACATCTGGAGGCCATTACTAATCTATGATTAATTTCAATCATGGTTTCACCTGCTTTGATGTCAAGATGCTCTAGAATAGGCATATTCAAGTCATATTAAAGCTAATTGTCGTTCACGTATCAGCGCCCTTTCAAACTCTGCAAAATCGCCCGTCACCGCCTTTGGCAAATGGTTAGGTTTAATGTAGACTTTAATGCGGTGATTATGCGCGTAACTTGCCATAACGTGGTGAGTCAATTTAAGATTAGATAATAAACTAAGGAACGACAATGAAACGTCATGGTGAAGCGGAGTGGCAAGGTGGTTTGAAGGATGGTAAAGGGACTGTCTCGACGGAAAGCGGTGTTCTTAAGCATGCCCAATATTCATTCACAACTCGTTTTGAGAATGGTCAAGGTACAAATCCAGAAGAACTGATTGCAGCGGCACATGCCGGTTGTTTTTCCATGGCACTTGCGGCTCAACTCGAAAAGGCAGGTTTAAAGGCCGAAAGCATTAAAACGACGGCGACTGTATCTTTAGAAAATTCAGAAGAGGGATTTTCCATTCCTGCTATTCATTTACAGGTAACAGCCAGAGTCCTCGGCGCATCTCATGATGCATTTAATCAAGCTGCAGAAAATGCAAAAGAAGGCTGCCCGATATCTAAATTAATGAAAGCTACGATTACAATGGATGCAACATTGTACAATGTATAAAAAGGAGGGGATGCATGAATATTACGATTCTATCGCTCTCAAAATTGGCAGCGAAAAATAGGTTTAGCCATGCAGGCCATTGATCCAAACCATAATCAACACCATGCACCTAGCACGTCATCCCAGTCGGCCGTTAGCGCCGAGAAGCTGCCGGGGATCTGTCATATTATCGCCGTCGGCAGCGGCAAGGGTGGCGTCGGAAAATCCACGGTGAGCGTCAATCTGGCGCTCGCGCTGCAGCAGCTCGGTGCGCGCGTCGGCATCGTTGATGCCGACATCCTTGGCCCCAGTATCCCCGGCATGCTCGGCATCCCAACTGGTGAGCCGCTTTTGATGACCCCGAATAACCTGATGATCCCGGTGGAACGGCACGGCCTGAAGGTGGTATCGATGGGTATGCTCACCGAAGACGATAAACCAGCCGTCTTGCGCGGGCCGATGGTTGGAAAATACTTGAAGATGTTCGTCGGCGGCGTGCTATGGGGGCCGCTGGACTATTTGATCCTTGACCTCCCTCCCGGTACTGGCGACACCCAACTGACGCTGGCACAGAGTATGACGCTGTCGGGAGTTGTGATAGTGACAACACCACAAGCCGTGAGCCTCAAGATTGCCCTTCGAGGCTTGCGAATGTTCGAGAAGGTGCAGGTCCCGATTCTTGGAATCGTCGAGAACATGCGCACCTTCACCTGCACCCACTGCGGCGAGACCACGGATATCTTCCGTCACGGTGGCGGCGAGCGGATGAGCCAGGAGCTCGGCGTCCCATTTCTAGGTGCCTTAGCTCTCGATGCTGATGTCGTCACCTGCGGTGATGAGGGTCGCCCGATCGTCGTGGATCAGCCAACGTCGGCCAGCGCCAAGGTGTATGCCGCAATTGCCGCAGCGCTCGTGGAGCAGCTCCTAGCTGCTGTCATAGTGCTGAAGCCCTTTGTGTGGAAGTGGGACAGTAACGATGGCGCGCCAGCCTGGATGGAGGACGCTGCCCGGCCTACTGGGCAGCGGAACACCCCTATCGGTTTCCTCCGTCGCGATCCGCGTACCTTATCCATCCTTTGGGAGGACGGTCATCGTGACGACTTCGACGTCCGCGACCTTCGCTTAGCCTGTCATTGCGCCCTCTGTGTCGAAGAGATGAGCGGTCGCAAGCTGCTCGATCCAAAGGCGGTGCGATCTGATTTGAGCCCGAGAAAGATCGTGAGCGTAGGTAACTACGCGATCCAGTTCGATTGGTGCGACGGTCATAACAGCGGGATATATTCGTTTAAGGACCTGCGTGCCTTAGGCGCGATCGCTGCGGTGGAGGACGTTGAAAATGTCTGATTTCTTGCTTGTGGATTTGCCGGTAAGCATTCGCGCACAAACTTCGCTCGCCGATCCCGACACTTGCAAGTTCATCGTGAGCCGTACCGTGCATCCTGGCGGCCCCTTCTTCTTTGGCAACAAGGAGCGAGCAGCCGGTTCACCGCTTGGCGAGCGATTGTTCGCACTCCCAGGCGTTGCTAACGTGCTCATTGCCGAGAGCGTGGTGACCATCTGCAAGGAGCCTGCCGCCTCGTGGTCAGGACTGAAAGCAGCCATCGGGACGGCTATCCGAACACAGCTTCTGACTGGGGTGCCTGCGATATTGGAGATGCATCTCGACACCGGTTCACCAGGAAGATCCGATGCAGAGCTTAATACGGTTATTCAGGAGCTCTTGGACAAGGAAGTCAATCGTTCAATCACTAACCACGGCGGGAAGATTTCGATTGTGGACCTCCGGAAGGGCAAGCTTTTCATCACCATGAGCGGCGGCTGCCAAGGATGCGCGTCCTCTCAGATGACACTGAGGCAGGGATTCGAAGTCATGGTGAAAAGGGTCGCTCCGGAAATCGAGGCAATCGTCGATGCGACGGATCACGCAGCGGGGAAGCAGCCGTTCTACCTGCGCCAAGATTAGGCCTATGTCAAATCGACTATCCCAGCAGGAAACCTCCCCAATCGTCGCGACGCTCGACTTTCTCGCAAAGTTGGCAGACTACTCGCTCATGGACACGCTCAACTGCTGTCCTGACGCCAAAGCAAACGGAGCCGACCACGCGCCGCGACAAGTCTTCACGGGCCATTATGTCCCCGTCAATCCCACGCCAATCAAAGATCCCGAGTACGTCGCTCACAGCAAACACTTTTTCCACGAACTGGGCTTCGACGACAACATGGCGCAAATGGCCGACTTCATCCGCATGTTTTCCGGCGACATCTCGCACGTGCGTGAGCCGATGCGCAAGGTCGGTTGGGCGTGTGGGTATGCACTTTCCATTTTCGGCACTGAATACTACCAGCAGTGTCCGTTCCAAACTGGCAACGGATACGGCGACGGTCGCGCAATTTCCGTGCTTGAGGCCGTCATCAAAGGTCGACGCTGGGAAATGCAGCTTAAAGGTGGCGGCCGGACGCCATATTGCCGTGGCGCCGACGGTCGCGCCGTCCTGCGGTCGAGTGTCCGGGAGTTTCTAGCACAGGAGCACATGCACGCGCTCAACGTTCCAACGTCACGGTCTCTGAGTTTGTACGTTTCGAAAACAGAGAAGGTCAAGCGGCCATGGTACGCGGAGGGCTCTCGCTCGAAGGATCCCGACATGTTTATATTGGAGCCAGTCGCCATTTCGACGCGCGTCGCGCCGTCGTTCATTCGGGTCGGCCAACTCGAGCTCTTTGGTCGCCGTGCCCGCAAGAAGGAACACCCGAAAGCGATGGAGGAACTCGAGAAGATTG
>JBDNGR010000412.1:0-3084 GCA_041689165.1 Coxiellaceae bacterium | reverse complement strand
CTCATCGGGCTACTGCTCGCAAGCTGAAACTTAAAACTTCGCATCTTGAGCTAAGATGGGTATATAACCTCCTTTCTTTGTCGAAAAGCATTATATGAATTTATTCAAAATCAGCGAGTTATCTTTTTATCTCTCTCTTTTTGTCCTGTATAAAGAAAAATAGCTACTTATAGAGGTGCCCTTAAGAATTCCTTAATCTTTGATTGTTACCATATTTCTCGAATTACTAAATTAAATAAATACCGCTTGGCTAAGCGGGTGGAGTTAGAGAAAGTGGGTGAATTATTAAGAGCTTTATTTGTTCGCGTAGTACATATATTCGAAAGAAATCAGGGTCCAAGGGTTCAGCCAATAGCGCTGCTAGTTGCTTCCGTCGTTGTTGATCCAGCTCCAGATCCAGCTCCAGCTCCAGCTCCAGCTCCGGTCGGGACTTCGGCTGCGGTGCCGGCCGCCACAGCACCAACAGGGGTGGCAACACTATCATCCTTTGACCAATTACCACGTACTGTGGGACGTCCAATTGCTGAAAATCTGGACGTGATTAGCCTCGCTGAATTGATTTTTAAGCAATACTACGGCACGGCTTCTTTCCCCACAGGAAATATTGATCGCGCAGTGAAACTTCGCCGATTTAAACAAGTGTTTGCAGACTATTTTAATGGAAAGATGCCTTGGCCTCGTTTCGATTACCTATCGAGTGAGCCCGTGGCTATTGAGATACCCGCAGAGCTGGCTTTGAGGGGTGTCATCTTTATTCGCTTACGTGATGTTGTGACAGGCGCTGAAGATAGCTTTAGTTGCACGGAAGATACAAATGAAATTATATGTTTAATGAAGACAGACAATGAGGGCTTAGAAGAGTTGCGCGCGCCTGTGCGCATGCGGATTTGGTATAACGAAGTTTATGGCAGACACTCATCTACGGAGTTGCCCCCTAGCATACGGGCATTCTGGTGGACATATATGCGAAGTCAAAGTGCTAAAGGTGAATTCTGCTTGCTAAGGGGACAGATCATTGTTGATCCAGGCAGCCGCGCTAAAAGTTTTCAGTTCGAATTTAAATCTACAGGTGTGAACAAGATTCACAAAGCAAGACTTTTTATTGATAGAGGAATGTTACGTCTAGTCAGTGAAGCTAGCTTCACTCGCTTAGCTACCACATGGGCTGTTCCAGCAATAAGTATACCAGCCGTTATTTCGATGGAAGGGAGTGGGAGCGGAGCTAATAGGGCGCCTACTCTACCTGCCTCTGCTATATCTGCTCGCAGTCTTACACTGTTCAATTCTAAGCTAGAGAATAACGCCCCTGCTGAAGATTGTAGTGTAGAGGGCAGGGCTTCTGTTATAGCTGTCTCTATAGTAGGCGATCCTGATCATTCCGTACTTGAGAGGGAGATGCGTATGCAGATTGAGAGGGAGATGATAGAAAGCTTGGAAGACAGGACGGGGCGGAATCAGCACCCCCGTATAAAAGCGATCAAAGAAGCTGCGCTCTCGAGGAGAAAGCTTGGTTAGTAATTTCATGCAAAAATAAATTACGCGATTTTATTGTAAATAATTTTTGGTTCTCTGATCTCGAAAATCTCGTAGAGAAGGCTCGATCGAAAAATTAGAAATAGATATCAGGCATGTCGAATCACTGAATAAATACCAAGCTAAGCTTTGAATAAGTGAGTGGGGTTAAAGAAAATGGGTGAATTATTGAGAGCACTTTTTATTCGTTTTGTGCGACTATTTCAAGTAAATCAGGGTCCAAGGGTTCGACCCTTAGTAGTGCAAGCACCAGCTCGCGTCGATGTAGCTCCAGCTCCAGCTCCAGCTCCAGTTCAAGTCACACCTATATCCTGGCATAAAATATCGCCCAAGTGGAAAGCTCCGATTGCTGTAAATTTGGATGCAGCTAGCCTCGCTGACTTAATTTTTAACCAATACTACTGCACGGCTGTTTTTCCTGGTGTGGCTGCTGATCGAAGTGTGAAACAGCAACGATTCAAAGAACTAGTTGTCGACTATTGTGCTGATAAATTACTGGGTGATTGTTTCGATTATATGTCGAGTGAACCAATGGATCTCGTTTCTCCCGCAGAGCTTCCTTTGAGCAGTTTCATCGCTATTCGTTTGCGTGATGTAACCAGAGCCACGGAACATATCTTCTACTTTACAGAAAATATAAATCAAGATTTCAGTTTGACCCTGAGCAAGACTCTAGATGTATTTTTCGCTCACGGGAACATGAGCAGGCATGCTCAATTGGCGTTTCGAAATTGGTGTGATGGGTGTTTTCCTGTAAGGCTGGTTGAGGCAACAAAGCAAGTGGTCTTCGCGCAGTGGTATGAGCATATGTTTAAGATTTCGCCAAACCGGCCTCTTGCAAGCTTAGAATACGCAGAGGTGTTTGATGAGACTATAGACGCGCATAGTTTCGCGATTCGCTTTAGCTTTAGCGATTCACCTAGGTATCAAGCACATTTTTTCATGAAACGAGACTATTCGAAGTTAGCAGCTAAACCTGATTGCAAGTTAAAGTTTGGCAATGAAGAGGCTTACAATGAGTATTTAGAAGAGTTGAGAACGCTTGCGCGCATGCGAGTTTGGTATAACGCATCTCAAGCTATACCTTTATCTACAGAGCTGCCTCGTGCAGTACACGTATTATGGTGGAGTTATATGGTGGCTAAAATTCCTAATCAGGAATTGTGCTTGACAGCAGGGCAGTTCATTGTTGATCCCGTTACCCGTGCTGAACACCTTGTATTCGGTTTCAAATCTGCAGCTGCGCAAGAAATCCATAAAGCAAGATTCTTTTTTCAAGGAGGAAAGCTGCGGCTTATAAATGAATCGATCCTTCCAGTTACGGCTCCAGCGGCTCGCGTACTCACACCTGCTACACGAATGGTGAGTACGCGCGTCGCGGCTTCGGTTGGCAGGAGTAGGTTGCGGAACAGGATTCGTAGTAGCGATGCCTCGGCCTTGTTCCCTTTCGCTAGGAATCCACCTATGCAGAATAGGACTCGTGCTATGTTTGCGTCTCGTGAACTTCCTCGCGGTCATGCGAGTAGTTATGCAATGAATAGCACTCCTGGT
>JBDNGR010000411.1:0-1139 GCA_041689165.1 Coxiellaceae bacterium | reverse complement strand
GAATCTTGAGTGGTTCAGCAAGTTGGGGCTCTTTAGTCTCTCATTAGCTTTTGGTAAACATAACAGCAAAACCGCCGTATGCGACATCGCTTGTACGGTGGTGTGAGAGGGAGTCTCTGTAAAGAGGCTCTCTACTCGATTTTTTTGGAATATCTGATCGTATAATAAGCATTGCATAATGCATGCTAATTTGAGTGTTTTTAACCATAAATAATTATACGATTAGTTTTTAACAGGATAATCTACCATGAAAATACTGATTTTGCGATGACTTAGGGTTATTTGCAACGTGTAATGCTTATTATACGATCAGATTTTCTAGAGTATAAATACGTAAAACATAATCATCCTAAAGGGATAAAGCATTTAAGTAAGATAAACTTATTGCAGGATACTTTCTATAACAGAGAAGAAATTGACAGAAATTTGGGGTTCTAGTTCGCTTTTGCCCCGTTTCTGTAATTTAAGCCATAAATGGGCGGAATTTAATAAAAAAGCTTATAAACTAGGAATAATATAGTAAAGATTTGTCCAAAAAGATGAATCTACAGAATCAATGGAGTGAGCCAGAAGATAAAGATAAAATCATTTAATGTGAGCCAGGATATTTTCAGCGTCAATTAATTTGAGCCAGTTTTGATCTACGAAAGCGAGCTGGGGTGATTTCGAAAGCAAGCCACTACAACTAATGACAAGGTAATTCGTGAATATGTGCAAAATCAGGTTAATGCAATGGATAAAAAAAGCAGCCACCCAACTAAAACTGTTTTGAAACTCGGTCGCTTACGGCCGAGTAGTTCATATTTTTAGTTGCTTTTCTAACGCTGTGATTATAAGTTCTGTCATAGTTGTGTTTTCTTTTAGAGCTAATAATTTTAGTTCTTGCCTTAAATCTTCTGGTAAATAAATAGTTGTTCTTTTTAAATTTTTTATAATAGGCGCATGCGCGCCGACTCCAGAAACCCAATTGTCTATAAAATTCTCTGAATTGTGTTTAGAAGGTTTTTTTAAAAACTCAATTTTTTTCCCTGTCATAATTTTTATCTGTTGTATTTTACTAAAATTTCCTCAGTAAGATTACTAATTTCCTTTGAAGCTAAGACATCTTTACCTAAATCTTCAACAACTGTTGAGCCTAT
>JBDNGR010000410.1:0-2275 GCA_041689165.1 Coxiellaceae bacterium | reverse complement strand
GCGGCATGATGGTGCAGCCAACTCTCAACATAGACCATGGTTTCTTCAATAGTCCCGACTGCTTGCTGATAAAGAGCATCTACCAATGCACGCTCTCCGGTTTTCCAGTAGCGCTCAACATACTGGCAGGCGTATTTCATGCGCGTGGTGCCCACATACACCGCGCCACCTTTAATTTTATGCGCTATTTCTTCCACCGTACGATAATCTTGATGGGTATACGCTTTTTGCATATGCGCTAAATCAGCGGGTACCTCGGTCAGCATTAATCTCAACAGCTCTGATAGCAACTCCTGCGTACCACAGGTTATTAAGGCTTCTTCGGTGTCCAGGAGAGCGAATTGGCTTAATTGAAACATCTCCTCATCCTTGTCCGGTAAATCTCGTCGCAAAGGAGTCGCTGCGACGATAGGCACTTCGCGGCGGGCTGGAATAAACGTTTTAATGATATCTATCGCATGAGCTTGGGTCAAAGGTTTGGTTAACACGGCGTCCATTCCCGCCTCAATGCAGCGTTGACGACTCTCATCAGCACCATGCGCGGTGAGGGCAATGATGGGGATATGGGGTGTGGTATCGAGCTTCGACAGGCGAATACACTGAGTCACCTCGTAGCCGTCCATGCCTTCGCCTAAGCCTATGTCCATGAAAATCAAGTCATAGTGATGTTGTTCACAAAGTGCCAAGGCATCGAGGCCACAGATTGCGACATCAACCTGACAGTTCATGCCGGTAAGCAGAGTTTTAGCGACGGTTTGAGCAATGAAATTATCTTCTACCACCAGCACTCTACTGCTGGCCTTGCTATTAGATAAAGGCTCTGGTGATAACGACTGATGTTTTAAAGGAAGGCTATAAGGTGTTTTTGTAAATAAATCGTTGACGTGTTCCACCCCTGAGGCATCATCGAGCAAGGGTATCTGCATAGGGATAAGGCAGGTGAAGATGGTTCCTTTACCGGAACCACTGTCCACATAGATTTCTCCACCTAATTCATCGATGAATTGTTTGACGATAGAAAGGCCTAATCCAGCTCCTTTGTATATTCCTTGATAAGATGGTGTCAGCCGCTTGAATTGCACATAAATATCTTGCTGCTTATCGTTAGGAATCCCCATGCCGGTATCGCTGACCGTTAAGCGAACCACCAAAGACTGCGGCTCTTGTTTGGCTAATTCAACCTGAATAATTACATGACCTACGGCAGTAAAATTAAGTGCATTTCCCACCAACTCCAACGCAATACGATGGAAACGGATTTTGTCACCAATAACAAATTGCGGAAGATTTGCGTCCAAGGATAAGGATAAGTCCAGTTTCTTTTCGGCCGCTTTTGCGGCATAAAGCTCAGTAATACTGGTTAACGTATCTGCGAGACTAAATTTCTTCTTAAGCAAGGGTATCTCGCCCGAGCTAACTTTAATCGCCTCTAAGACTTCATCCATCAAACAAAGCAACGCATGGCTTGAGGCAATTAAATTATCGGCATATTCTTTAATCCTAGGATCGCTAACTTCTGATTTTAAGATTTCACTAAATCCTACAATACCTGAAAGAGGTGTGCGGATGTCATGACGCATGTTGGCGAGAAATTCGGTTTTGGCTTGGCTAGCGGCTTCGGCTTTTTCTTTGGCAACTTGAATCTCTTCTTCCATCTTTTTTCGTTCAGTGATGTCAAGAGAGCTACCTATTAATCCAATAATATTATTGTTTGAATCTTTAAGTGGAATTTTTTTTGTTAAGTAATAAGCTAAGGCACCATTTTTATCTACTCCTGTTTCTTCAACAAGTTGAGTTGCCCCCTGTAAAACATATTCATCGGTTGCTTCTAATTTTTCAATCAAATCTACGCCCAAGTTATCAAGAAACAAATCTCTGTCTGATTTCCCGATAATTTCCTGTGGAGATTTTAATCGAATAAGTTCAGAAAACTCTAAATTACAACCTAAGTAATTTTTATTTAAATTTTTCCAGTACAAATTACCTGTTGTATGCAATATGATGTAATCATTTATTTCCATATAAACACCATCGTCTTAGTTAAATAAAGTAATTTTATTTGTAGAGGTTAGGTTCTTGGTTTATTTGAACCATTTGTCTCATTAACAGCGTCTGAACTCATTAACTCTTTAATGTCATTTTCTCTAGGTATATAGGTTCTAAATAGACTTGAGACCATATCCGCAAGCCTCTTCTTGTCTTTTATGGAAAAATTCTCATTAACTAATATTCCCTCAATATTATTGAATATTATGTTCATGCATGCATTAGCATC
>JBDNGR010000409.1:0-1753 GCA_041689165.1 Coxiellaceae bacterium | reverse complement strand
TTTACTCGAGAAGGAGCTGTGGCCCTATTACCCACTTGGGATAAACAGGTGGTGAATCTAGTCTGGACTATGGCTAAAAAGCAATGGGAGCTAGTACAGCAAAAAACCGCACAAGAGTTGTTAGCGCAATTGCAAAGCATTTTTGGTTATCGTTTAGGGAGAATGCAGCAATTGGAAATTATGAGCCATTATCCTTTACATGCACTGAGCGTAGAAAGCTCGGTCAAGGCCGGTGTTGTTTTAATCGGCAATGCTGCGCACAGCTTTTATCCTTTAGCGGCACAAGGTTTCAATTTAGGCTTACGCGATGCAGCGACTCTGGCCGAGTTGCTGGTTGAAGCAAAGCTGCAAGGCAAAAATTTGGGTTCGTTGGCTTTGCTGCAAAAATATCAAGCTTATCGGCAACAGGATCAGCGTACAGTGCAAAATTTAACGCAAAGTTTGCATGAAGTTTTTAGTCTAAAGATTCCTGGTTTTAACATGCTAAGATCGATGGCTTTATTGGGAATTGATTTAACTACGCCGCTTAAGAAAAATTTTGCCAAGCGCTGCTTAGGCTTTGCTGGACGTGTAGCACGTTTGGCGCGAGATATCTCATGAGTAAAACCCAAAACTACCAAGTCGTGGTAATTGGTGCGGGTATTGTGGGGCTTGCATTTGCTGGGCTGCTTAACAAAATGGGTTTAAAGGTCGCTATCATCGAGGCGACAGCGCCGAATTTTTTAGAAGTTCCGCACGATGCACGAGTCAGTGCCCTTAATCTTGCCGCAGAACAATTGCTAACTGAGCTTGATGTATGGGCAAATTTACGCACAGTCGCAACGCGCATTGAGCGAATGCAAATCTGGGACCAACAAAACGGTGCGCGTTTCGACTTTGATAGTGCGGAGCTTAATGTGAGCCACCTAGGCCGCATTATGACTAACAAAACTATTGCGCGTGCTTTGTGGGAAAAGCTACATCAACAGTCGAATATTGATTTCTACTGCCCTGCCGAACTGCAAAATTTAACAATCGAAACAGAAGTGGCCATCTTAACGCTCAAAGATGGCACGGAATTAAAAGCGGCATTAATAGTCGGTTGTGATGGAGCTCATTCTTGGTTGCGTCAGCAAATGCAAATTGATGCACAGGCGGCCGCTTATGACCAAGAAGCTATAGTGGCTGTTATTCAATGTGAAGAGCCTCATCGACAGATTGCTTGGCAAAACTTTTTGCCCACAGGACCTTTGGCATTATTACCTTTGTCTGATCCGCATCAATGCGCCATCGTTTGGTCTTGTGATTCAGATTATGCCAAGCAATTAATGCAGCACTCAACAGAACACTTTAATCAAGCGTTGAGTAATGCTAGCGAGTTTTGTCTAGGGAAGCTCAGTTTGCTCAGCAAGGCACAGGCTATTGCCTTAACCCGCCGTCATGTTAAGCAATATGTGCAGCCACGAGTGGCGTTATTAGGTGATGCCGCGCACACCATGCATCCTTTGGCGGGTCAAGGGCTTAACTTCGGTTTAATGGACGCGCGTGCCTTGGCCGAGTTAATTAAAACAGCGCATAGCAGAGCTAAAGATATTGGTGCTTATTCCTTGTTGCGTCGCTATGAGCGGGCGCGTAAGGCCGAGACTGAGTTGATGCTGGCCAGTGTAGGTTGCTTTAAAACCCTGTTTGGTTTGCGCAATAGTGCTGTAGTTCAGGCGCGTGGCTGGGGAATGCAGCTGCTCAATAAGGCAAGTTGCTTAAAAGAACTCATGGC
>JBDNGR010000408.1:0-2227 GCA_041689165.1 Coxiellaceae bacterium | reverse complement strand
TGTTACAGGTCATAAATTAGCGAATACCTATATGGACCTAGTCAAAAAAGTGGACAAAACTGTGCTCTAAGGTAATCTTCTTACTTTAGGATATGGATATGCCAAAAAACATTAACAGTGCTGAGAAAAAACAAGAATGCATTGCTTACGCTTTAGCTCACCCAGAAATTAATGCTAGGCAGCTAGCTGCCGACTTGGGTATTGGTCACTCAACTCTTTCAAAATGGTTGAGTCAGGCTCCTCAAGTTCGACATAATTTTGTTAAAAAACGCTTCTAAGTCGAAGCTGTAGAAGGGAAATTGGCTGAATTTCAGGTTTCTTTGTAGTGGCACGTTTTACAGTGTTCTATTTGCGTTTTAGTGTTTATTTGATATGCTATAGGCATGTTTATCAAAGTCACTAAATCTGGCACGCGCAAGTACGTGCAACTTGTTGAGTCCTACCGGGCTGATGACGGCTCGCCGCGTCAGCGCACGGTGGCGACCTTGGGTCGGCTCGATCAAATGGATCGGTCGTTAGAGACGATGCTCCAGGGGTTGATGCGCGCAACGGGCCGGGTGGCGCCCGAGAAGGTGTCTGATGTCATCGAGTTTGAATCGTCGCGTGCTTTCGGTGATGTTTGGGCACTGAACTGCCTGTGGTCCGAGCTGGGCTTTGATCGCTTGGGTAAGCTGGTTGATCGAGACGCGCGTTCCGTGGAACACCTGCCGCTCATCAAAGCCATGGTGTTTAACCGCTTGTGTGACCCTGAGTCCAAGCTCGGGTTGTTGCGTTGGCTGCAGACGGTGGTGATTCCCGGGGTAGATGAGGCTGAAGTTTCCCACCAGCGACTGCTGCGCAGCATGGATGTGCTTGAAGACCATAGTGAGGAGACCAGTGGCGTGTTGTCTTCTTTACTGATGCCACTGATTGATCGAGACTTATCGGTCGTGTTCTACGACATGACCACCATCCGCACCCACGGCACCAGCGAAGAGATTGATGACCTGAGGGCCTACGGTATGTCCAAAGAGTCGACTATTAATCGACAGGTCATGCTTGGGGTGGTACAAACCGCTGAAGGTATTCCATTAGCGCATCACGTCTGGCCTGGCAATACCGCTGAAGTTAAAACCCTGCAAAGTGCGGTCACTGACATCTTGAAGCGATTCAACATCGAGCGCATCATCGTGGTGGCTGACCGTGGGCTGCTCTCAATAGAAACACTCAAGCAATTAAAGGCGCTAAAGGTCAAAGATAAGCCACTTGAATTCATCATGGCCGTGCCGGGTCGCCGGTATGGCGAGTTTGAGTCCATTCTCTCAGCCCTGCATGAGGATGAAGCACTGAATCTGACTGATGCCGAGAGTGAAGTCATGGGTGAGACCACGTGGGACGAGTATCGCTTGGTCTGGGCACACAGCCCCAAGGTGGCCAAACAAGCCAATGAAGCTCGGCGGGTAAAAATCAAAGCCATCGAAGACGGCGCTGCCAGCCGAGTTGATAAGCTCGATGACCAAGACACGGGCAAAGTGCACCGGGGTCGCAAGCTCTCAGACTCGGGCGCCAAGGCGTGGATGTACCACGAGGTCAAAGAAGCCAAGCTTGGCAAGATCATCAAGGTTGACCTGAAGTCCGAGCTCTTCTCGTACAACATCGATGAGAAAGCCCTTAAGCTGGCAGCACTCAATGACGGCAAGCTGCTGCTAGTGACCAACGTCACCGATCTAACCCCGCCTGAGGTGGTGTCGCGCTATAAGGCTCTGGCTGACATTGAAGGTGGCTTTCGGGTACTGAAAGACGAGATCGAGATTGGTCCGATCTATCACCGCCTACCCAAGCGCATTCGAGCGCACGCCACCATCTGCTTCATTGCCCTGATCCTGCACCGAATCATTCGCCAACGGCTAAAAGCCGCTGGCAGCCCATTGTCGCCACGACGAGCCCTGCAGATGCTGGCCGCCATCCAAAAACACACCGTGCACTTGGGTGCCAACACCACAACGGCGGGCCTATCAAATATCACCACCGATCAATCCGGCGTCTACAGCGCCCTCAAAACAGGGAAACCGACCTCAAAAAACGTCCAGCTTAACTTGCTGTAGTGGAGCGTTTGAATGCTGAATTCAAACATATCAAGCACTTACGTCTAAGTTATGTCGAACTTGAGTGAACCGAAAGGTGGATTGCGACCCTTAACTTATACTGCATTATTTGGCTTAATTGCTGCCACTGGCCTTCGCCTGTC
>JBDNGR010000407.1:0-2665 GCA_041689165.1 Coxiellaceae bacterium | reverse complement strand
TCATGTGGCACATGAGTAAGCTTCTGAAATTCATAAGCTAGACCCATGAGACGGGGGCGTGATGAGAGCCGGGTGTTTAAGAAAGCAAAGCTTTGGTCATAATAGCCTCCACCCATGCCTAGGCGATGTCCTGCAAGGTCAAAACCGAGCAAAGGAAGCAATACAATATCAAGTTTTGTAAGCTCGATGGGGTTCTTGTTAGTTGTCACGGGTTCGAGAATATTAAAATGGTTAGGCTCGAGGCTTTCACCGGGTTGATAAGGGTAAAATGTTAAAACTTTAGATTCAGAACTAATGACAGGTAAGTAGCAGTCTTTGTCTGTTAGGTTTTCAATCAGCTTTAAGGGGCTGCATTCCTTAGCACTAGGCCAATAATAAGCAAGACGCTGCGCTTGTTGAATGAGGGGGTGGGTTAACAGTCGAGCGACTATTTTTGTTGACGCTGCTAGGCAAAACTCAGCCGTGAGTGAAGAGCGTTGATGGCGCAGCTGTTTTCTTAGCTGAGCTTTTTCTATGGCTTGATCCAAAAATGCCTCCACACTATCCCAAGCATTTTTTTGAACCCTTTGGTTCAAGTGGGCATCTTAATCCCAAAATCCGCAGTAGATTCCAACGGCAGATTTTAGGATAATGCAGCTTTAGGCTTCCCATTCAAGATGGGCTTGCACACCACTGCATTCTTTGATTCCCGTGCTGGTAAGTATCGGTTCAAAAAATAATTATTGATAATATGGAGGCGTTGCAATTATAAGGTAGAAACTTGATTTTCACCTAATGCATTTTCAATGCGATCGTGCAATTTTTGAATGCGTTCATACATGTTGTCAATGGATTGGTTTTTTCGCTTTTGGAGTGCTAATAGCTCATGGCAGATATTTAAGGCCGTTACAACAGCAATACGATCCATGCTCATGGCGCTTGAGGATTGGCGAAGTTTACGCATTTGCTCATCAACATGGCGCGCCGCTTCCTGTAATTCTTGCGCTTTCTCAGAAGGACATTTGACGCGGTAGTTGCGATCTAAAATTTTTACTTCAATGATGTTTTCCATGTCAGTCATTTTACTTCTTCTTTCAATTGATTGATTAATTTACGAATTTGTTGAACAGCTTGTTTATTCTTAGCTTCGAGCTCGGTCTGTTGTTGTGTGCTTTGCTTTAGTTTTTGCTTGAGCGAGCTATTTTCATAGCGAAGATATTGTAAAGAGTTTAATAAGACTTCAACCTGCTGTTCCAGTTGAGTAAGCTCGGCGACTTCCTTGCTAAATCCTTGTGGTTTTCAATCAGTAACGTCTCTAATATGAGCAAATACTATAAGAGCAGGTATGAAAGATCAAGTTTTGCGCAGCTTAGGAAAGTTTAATATAAACTCAGCGTATTCACCCTCTACCGATTCACAGCGAATGCTCCCCCCATAGCTCTCCATAACGATCTTGCAGAAGGCGAGCCCAAGACCGGTGCCGTGTTGGGTGTCTGTCACAAAAGGCTTGAAAAGCTGAGCGAGCTTGCGTTTTGATAGCCCTGTGCCGGTATCTTTGAAGTGCAGTTCATTATAGGCCCCGCTTTCAATGGCCCAAATGCTAATTTTACCTTTACCAGCTGCTTTGATGTGATGTAGAGCGTTTTTGATGAGGTTGAATATAACATTAATGAAGGCTTCATTTGCCTTAATCTTAAAGCTATTGTGCGGTTCAAGCTCGATTAGTGCTCGATCAGAAAAGTCAAAAGCATAGCGCTCTAATGCTTGGTTAGCCATGTCAATAACGTCATGCGTTTCTAATTTGATTTGTAATATCTTCCTAGCTTCCACATTGGTCAGCAGCATATTGATAATTTGCTGAGCCTGCGCGCTCTCGATTTGAATAGAAGCAGCATTGCTCGGTAGCCTGGTTAAAACTCGTTTATCAATGTGTGGGACTTTGAGCTCGTGCGCAACAGCAAGCTCATAACTTTCAACCAAGGATGGTATCCAGCGCTTTAAATTGGCGCCGGTCATATTGATTGAAATCAGAGGAGTACGCATTTCGTGTGCAATCATATCGGTAAAATTGTTGATGGCTAGTATGCGCTCATGCTGAAAGCGATTTTTGTTATGAATAAAAAAGCCACCAAAAGCGATGATGCTGAGACAAAAGCTGGCCAATATTTCTATGGTTTTCAGCGGAAAATAGGCGTCTGGAGTCGTGTAATAATAAGCCAACCCACCTAAGAGCGCTCCAACAATAATTAAAATGGTAGCACTCAACCAGTCCACCAAGATGACAAGTAAGGTGATGGCAATCAAAAAATTAAGCTGCCAAATAGAAGAAGAATTATTCTTGGCCAGCATAAAGACAAAGAAGAATGGGAAAAGGTAGATTAGGCTTAAATACCAAAAAGCCGGAAAAATGGTTTTTAGCCTTTGGGGCCAATGTTTGTGAAACAGTAACAACAGACCTATAGCGCCCGCTATAAGGCGAAGACTAAAACTTTCATACGCTTGACCGGCAAAATCGGTCCAGATTATATAAAAGCCTAAGTAGCCTATGATGATTAAGATGCTCAAGATAGGTAATTGGCACTCTGCTTCAGCAGAGCGAGCAGCCATGTATGAGCTTATGCGTTTAAAAAAGTCGTACATCACAAGCATTTAGCTCCATCAAGACCAAAATCCTTTGACGCATTTT
>JBDNGR010000406.1:0-1560 GCA_041689165.1 Coxiellaceae bacterium | reverse complement strand
TATAGTGACCCCCGTTGTCTAGACCACGATCCTTAAAATATTTAGGAGCGTACTAGCCTTTTAAAAATACAAATATTACTGTTATTGAGCTTGTGGGTATGTTGGCACGAAGCCCGCGAGTGAGGTCAAGCGGTGGATAACGGTTTTTTCGTTATCCATGGTTTGTCCACACGTCCCGCAGGGCGCTGGCTGGTCCGAAGGACGTGTCAACATATCCACATGCTGCTCGTTCCTGCGCGAAATAATACGACGCGGGTGTCTCATGATCAAGCGACTGATGCCAACGTCGCTGATTATAAAATTCAATGTACTTGCTAATGGCGAGCTGCAGATCTTTGACAGTACCATAATCATTTAAATAAAATTCTTCCTGCTTAAAACTGCGCCAAAAGCGCTCAATGTAAACGTTATCAAGACAACGGCCTTTACCTGTCATACTAATTCTAATGTCCCACTCTGTTAAGTAGTCTATCCAGTCATCACTTGTAAATTGTGCCCCCTGATCACTATTTATGATCTCAGGGTGAGTGTCACAAAGCCCTTTCTTAAGTGCATCAAGACAAAACACCGTCTCCAATGTATTGGATAATGACCAGCTTACAACATAGCGACTATACACATCAATAAAGGCTACAAGGTACATAAAACCTCCATTGATGCGTAAGTACGTTATATCAACCATCCATACTTGATTTGGTCGAATAACGTCCAAATTACGCAACAGATATGGGTGAACAGCCTGTAATTTATTCCGTTTGCTTGTGTTAGGCCCTGGATATATGGCTTGGATCCCACCTATCCGCATAAGTCGTTGTACACGCTTCCTGTTAACGTTATGGCCATTAAACTTCAGCTCTCGAGTAATGCGGCGATAACCATAAAACGGATATCGCTCCCATATCTCACGGATTTCATTCAGAAGATCAATATCTCCTGCATTAACTTCACCTAACTCATAATAATACGTGCTTCGATTAACCTGCAACAATGAACATTGGTGACGCAAACTCAACTGGCCATGATTGGAATCAATCAATTGCTGGCGTAGTTCTCGCGGAGTTTGCTCCAAGACTTTTTTAGAAAATCTCGCTCTACTGTCAGCTCACCGATTTTTTCATACAGTACTCGTTGTGCATCTTCATGTTCAGCAGCCACTTTAACTGACTTATTCAGCTTGTCAAATAGTTGCGATCCCTGTTCCAATAGTTGCTTCTTCCACGCATGCACTTGGCTTGGTGACACGTCATGTTTTTTACAAATTTCATTCAGCGTTGTTTCATTTTTAATCGCTTGTAGCGCGATTTCAAATTTAGCGACTGACGACCATTTTTTGTTCTTTGCCATTTTTATCCCCCTAGTTAGAGGCTATTATCTCCTAAATTTTTAAATTTTAATGGTCCAAATTTCGGGGGTCATTATATCTCATCAATACCAAGGATTTTCAAACTCGCATATCTGTTCCAATCCACTTCTGTAGCTATTTCTTTATCCAGCGCCAATGACAATTTTGAATAGCCGATTTCTTCTTTTTTTGAAACATCCTCAACCGTGCTGTGAATT
>JBDNGR010000405.1:0-2271 GCA_041689165.1 Coxiellaceae bacterium | reverse complement strand
TTAAGGGATTCCTGCTTCGTAACGGCAGACAGGCAGGTTAACGGGGGAACTTCTGCCTGGGGCTCTGTTTTGTCAAATCCCCATTATTGCATTCAAACTCACCAGTAGCCAGAGTTATGTCTGTTGCCACCTAAATTCGAGAAGCACCCCATGAGACAACCGCGAGACGCAAGGACTTAGATTCCACATAAACTTTTGCGGTTAAGAATACAGGGAAGATATGCTTCAAGCAAAATATACATGAAATTATTGACTTTGAAAGGTTTTAACTCAGCAGTTTCTATAACGATGAAAATTACCAACGTAAAACTTATAAAATTTAGCTGGCGTTGACATGAATTGGAGGTCTCAGATTGTTGCTGGGGATCGATCTTCAACTTCAAATTTAAACATCGAGTTGAAGCTTACATGGCGCCATAAAGATTAAAGTTGAATATTAAGATCGGCTCTGATGAAAAAATTGAGACCATACTTCAATTTTAAACAAAACAGGGATGATGAGTTTTCTGTAAGAAGTCTTCATCAAAAATCATCTTGAATGTCTTATGGCAGTCTGAAGGGCTGGCTTGGCCCTCAGTCGTTTTGCCGCGCCATGCCAAAGTTTTTGATTCGTGTTGTTCCTCGACAAAACCGCGATTAGTAGCATTTTCATGACAACCAAGTACCTAAAGGATCTAAAGAACAAGCCGTAAGCTCAGTCCAACAAAACCAGAAGTAATATGAGTCGCAGAGAGGTCCACGCCAAGTACGATTCAAATATATAGATGATATCTAAACACGCAACTGAAGCCGAAAAACTTCATTGACATCACGCAAGTGTAATATTATTCCACTGCGTCAGCTTCAGAAACGCAAGTGTAATATTATTCCACTGCGCCAGCTTCAGAAGAGACGATCCAGCTGAAATATTTATGTGTACTAAGGCACCACCATTTTTCGTGAATGTTTGGCTCTTCCCATGCCACCGCCGATCCTAAATAGTTCAGTGAAATTTAAGATTATTAGTTACTCCATTACAATCAAGTAAGTATCCATTTGGCACTTTCTTGGCACATTCAAAAAATCAGCTCCTTTATAGCTATTGGAAGCCAAAGAATTACGGTCGGTCGAATTCAGAAGTTGCTTAAAGCCGATCTTCCCTGTAAGGATGGTGGATAGTGGTGGAAGGTGCAACGCAAAAGCCATGTACGAAGAGGTGCAAATAGACTAAGTTATAATGTGATAAATCTGTTTACGCCGACCACCAAGCGCACACTGAACACACGGGAGCTAAGAACCCACGGTATTGAAGGATCACGTTGCCGCAATGGCAAAGCCGAAGCTCATTAATGCTTGTAAGCTGCCCGCACCCGTGTCGCGACTTCCGCCCCATCAATGCTCGCCATGCTACCCGCAGCCGCATGGCAACTTCTAGTACCTACCAGCGAATTTTCCTAAATTTTAGGATTATTTTGTAAATTTTAAGATGAAAATGCCCCAACTTTGGAGTTTCGACACTCTATCTCCTGGCTACATCAGCGTCGAAAGATTGCTGTAGGCCCGAGAACATCACATGAAGCTCGCTAGCTGAGCGCCACAAGTCCACCCGAGGCGAAGGCGTACCAGCTGCCAACGGCTGGCCAAGGTCGTCACAAAACACTCACTGAGCAAATCTTACACAGCTGAATTGCGGGTTATCGCGTTCGTGAGTGGCGCGGAAGGTGTTGTGCGCCGCAGGGGGTCCTTGGGCTTAGTCCCTGTCGCGCGAGTAGGCACGAGGATACTGTGATGGTGAGCAACGGACACCCTAAACACGAGCCCAACCCACACCTCAGCTCTTTTCACATTTTGACTCGCGCCCAACGCACGCGCCTACACTGCTACCCGCAGCATTGGCTTCAGTGCCATTTGGGTTCTTATGAGTTCGAGTTCGAGTTTGGACGCAGCACGTCAACATAATTCTAAAGCACGATGTAAATCGCTATCTCATTCGTTGCTCGCCGTTCTTTGTGCTGCATCAAGACGAAGCTAATATTTTTCAACGTGGGTTTGAGATGAAGTTTCCAAGAATTTTGATATTCATGTGGTTTGTTCGTTAGGGTAGGTGCCGTCTTAGATGTAATCATAAATACGGGTACCGATGTGAAGTGATGTGTTGTCTTGCATGTACCCATAAAGCCATCGCTATTTGTATCGCTGACCATACATATAACTTAAAATCGCGAGATTATGACGGAGGCGCGCGCCGTGCCGGGCAGGCCGGCAGCATAGAAGGCCATTGATAAGACCACC
>JBDNGR010000404.1:0-1489 GCA_041689165.1 Coxiellaceae bacterium | reverse complement strand
TAGCAACTGTCTTGAAGCTTGAGCTTCAAGACAGTGCCACAGCACATTTATTTTAAGTTTTAGCTTCTTCAGACTCAATTAAGCCATGACGAATTGCCAATAAGGTCAATTCTACGTCATTCTTAATTTGTAATTTTTCGAAAATACGATAGCGATAACTATTAACCGTTTTAGGGCTCAAGTGCAGTTTTTCCGCGATTTCTTGAACTTTTGTACCCTTGGTAATCATGATCATGACTTGCAGCTCACGCTCAGATAAGCCATCAAAAGGTGATTCTTCTTGATCATTCACGTGGCGGAAAGCCAGTTTATTGGCGATTTCAGGGCTAATGTAACGCTGACCGGAATGCACCATACGAATAGCATGTACCATTTCATCCATGCTAGCGCCTTTGGTTAGATAACCTGAAGCACCCACTTGTAACAAGCGTGAAGGATAAACATCATTATCAACCGTGCTGATGATGAGGACTTTCAAATCGGGGTCTAAACGAAGTAACTTACGAGTGGCTTCAAAACCGCCGATACCCGGCATTTTGACATCCATCAGAACAACTTGGGGTTTCACTTCACGGCAAGCTTTAATAGCCTCTTCGCCTGTTGCAGCCTCACCAACTACTCGAATTCCTGATATATCAGATAAAATCCTCTTTATGCCGGTACGAACCAAATCATGGTCATCGACCAACAGTACATCAATCATTGAATACCCCCTCTTAATTTAACCTCAAATCCTTTGCACCACTCGAGCTCTTAAAAACAATTGCTTTTAAGAAACAAAACTTGGCGGAGAGACAGGGATTCGAACCCTGGGAGGGAGTTACCCTCAACGGATTTCAAGACCGCCGCAATCAACCGCTCTGCCATCTCTCCAAATTCTATCCTCTCTATTTATCCATACCCATCGACCCTGAAGCCGCGAGTTGTAAGCTCCATTTTGGTGTCGCATCAGCCTGCCTTGTCGATCACAACAGCTTGAAAGAGTTGAACTATTCCATCGTTTTTGCTCAATCGCCACCGAGACGACTGCACGCGATCTGAAACTTAAGACTTTGCAGCTCGAGAGTCGATGGCTATGGTATTCCTAGGGGCTGCCCAAAAGCAGACTCGACAATACTGCGGCATTATAATGCCTGATGTTCTGATTAGGAAGCTTTCTTCTCAAAAGATTCTTTAGTGGCAATAGCCCAAAACTTTTCTTGTTGATTGCCGAGAAGTTTTAACATTCGCACTGCAGTGAACAGCTTAATCTTTCTATACCGATTGTAGCTCAAGATGCGAGAGGTATATACCCATCGCTCCTCAAGATGCGAGTTGTAAGCTTCATCTTGACATCGCATTAGCGCGCTTCCTCAATCACAAAAGCTCGAAAGAGCCTAACTATTCCTTCGCTTTTGCTCAATCCTCATCGGCCCACTGCTCGCAAGCTGAAACCTAAAACTTCGCATCTCGAAGTGCTATGGGTATATATGAAGCAGCTGAAAACGGT
>JBDNGR010000403.1:0-4315 GCA_041689165.1 Coxiellaceae bacterium | reverse complement strand
TGGCTCTATAGCAGGGTGCGCTGCGGGTATGTTGGGTTTGCTGAGTTCAGTAGGTTTAGTGACGACTATAGCGGCGACACCTATGCTGGGTTGGGCAATTTTAATTGCAGCGACGGGCTTCGGTTTGATCGTGGCAGGATTTTCAGTCAAATCGTCTTGGGAAGCCTCTAAAGTACATCTCCTGATTAATGATAGCGAGGAATTAAATAATACATTAGATACGTTGATTCATGCTCATACTGCAGATTTGAAAGTTAAGCAAGCTAAAGAGCATGGGCCTGGTCCCGCTCGTGTACCCGCGAAGTCCTCGGCCTTAGCTGGAGCGAGACCAGAGGCGTCGCTCACTCATGTTAGAGCAGCAACTATGCCTTGCGCCCCATTACCCCCCTTTGACCAGCACAGTTCAAGTAGTGAAGGATCCAGCACGGCTGGTTTTGAGAGTGACGAAGAAGCTCTTTTGCTGTCGAGAATATCTTCGCGCCGGACGAGCACAGTATTTACCTTGTTTGGAGGAGGAGTGACTTTTGCAGCTAAGCCTGCCCCAGCTTCAGTACTTGATGGTCGCAAGCTAAGATCGACTAGCTTTTCGTGAGAAGTTGATAGACCTCTCGACCCTCAAGCGGCGAGTTGTAAGTTCCATCTTGATGTCGCATTAGCCCGTTTCCTTAATCACAAAAGCTCGAAAGAGCCCATCTATTCCTTCGCTTTTGCAAAAAGTCATCGGGCCACTGCTCGCAAGCTGAAACTTAAAACTTGGCATTTTGAGGCTCGATGGGTATAGCGCTAGAAATAGTTGATACGCTACAGTTGACTAAGGGGGGTCCTGTGGAAGAACTGACAAATAGTTGTATTTCAGAAAATATCGCGATTCATTAAGATTATTATCACTCATAAATGCACATTAAGATTACTTTATTAGGTAGATGATGAGCCATCTCCTCATCTTGTCATGATGCTGTTAATATTTATGCATCCAAAGAGTGAATATTCCCGAGCACGAGACTATCTTTGCATTGCTAACAATTTTGCAAAATAACCATTTTTCGCTTCTAATTCAGCAACGGAACCATCTTCAATAATTTTACCCTTGTCAAAAAATATAATTCTGTCCATAGACATGATTGTTGATAAACGATGTGCTATAACAATTACAGTTTTATTTATCATTACAGCATGGAGCGCATCTTGAATTTCCTTTTCAGTAACAGAGTCTAATGCAGATGTAGCTTCATCCAGAATTAAAATTGGCGCATTTTTTAAAATGGCACGTGCAATGGCGATTCGTTGTCTTTGCCCGCCGGAGAGTTTAATACCTCGTTCACCTACCAAGGACTGATATCCCTCCGGAAGCTGAGTAATAAACTCATGGCACCTTGAGAGTTGAGAAGCCCTGAACACAGCTTCATCCGACGCATCTTTATCACCATAACGAATATTATCCATAAGGCTACGATGAAATAACTCCGTGTGTTGGGGGATGAGAGCCAAGTTTTGCATTAAACTATCTCGTGTGACTGAGTTGATGTTTTGTTCATCAATGGTGATTTCTCCACTCTGATTTTCATAGAGGCGCAAGAGCAGATTAATTAAGGATGTTTTTCCGGCACCAGAATAGCCAACTAAGCCAACTTTTTGCTTGGGTTGGATCGTGAGGTTAAAGTTATCAAATAATAATTTGCTTTTGTCATAATTGAAATTAACTTCTCTGAAAGAGATTTTCCCTTGGGTAACGTGCAACTGTGCAGCATTTTCTCGATCTTGAATATCATGTGGAACAATGATGACATTCAATGCTTGCTGACATTTTACAATGTCTTTCGCTAAATTCGGCATAGCTTGTGTCAGCCCATTGACCATGTTCATCATGGTGATGGATAGGCCTAAAATAAACGCAAAATCACCCACCGTAATTGATGCATGCACTCTGAAGTAAATTAACCCCACCATTAATAGGGTAATTAGCACCGTAAAAATCATATTTTGAAAAAAATCTGTGGTTATGATTCGACGTTGCAATAATTTGTCTTGCTCTCCCACAGTATTGACCGCCTCCTCAATACGAGTTGCTTCAAAAGCTATATTTGAAAAAATTTTGGCATTGATGATATTGGAAATACTATCGACCAGTTTCCCAGATAGTTGGCTATTTGCCGCTGAAAAATTATGCGCAACCAGTGATGTTTTTCTTGCTAGCAGATAACCACTCCAGACATAAACAATGATTCCTAAAAGTAAAACGATTGAAAAATACATATGAACCGTGGTTAATAAAACAAGTGCAATGATCAAGGTAAATAAGTTTCCTAGAATGTGTCGATTAACAGTTTGGATAATGGATTCAACACCTTCTGCACACATTGAGTTTTATTGGCAAGATCGCCTGAAAAATTTCGTTGAAAAAAAGATAATGAGTGCTTGGTTAGATGATCAAATAAAGCAACAGAAATTTCAGTTCTAAATTTTGGAAATAATTTCAGAGAAATAAAGTGGTATGTTCGCATGGCTCCATTATGAATAAGTGTAAGCAAAATGTAGAAGAACGCAGGGTAAGTGACAGCCTGTAAAAAAAGGGCACTATTATCAGCATGCAAGGTAGCGGCATCAATAATTATTTTTAGCACATAAGGGCCCAGTGATATTTCAAGGGAAGCAATAATAATAATTAACAGAAATCCAGCTAGAGAACCTGGGTGCTCGCTAAAAAAGACCAGATAAATGCTGTTAACCGCTCTGATACCATGTTTCTCTTCATCGGGCTCATAATCCTTTTAGTTTCTCGTGCACACACAGTTATTCGATAAAAAACGTTACCATATCCTAGTTGTGTAATGTGGCCGACTCTTACCCAGAAGCAGGGATCCACCTATATAATGTTGGAACAGAAATACCAAGATTTTGTGCAACATCCTTCGGTAACGTGCCAGAAGAAAGTAACTGTTTGGCTGATTCAATTTTACTTTCAGTCATTTTTCGTTTTCGCCCACCAATCCGTCCCTTTGCTTTAGCTACGGCTAAACCTGCTTTAGTTCTTTCCGCTAATAATTCGCGTTCCATTTGTGCAAGACTTGCCATGACATGAAAAAAGAAACGACCAGCTGGTGTGGATGTATCGACATTATCGGTAATACTTTTAAAATGGATCTCTTTATTGTGTAAAAAATTAACCAAATCAATCAGTCCTTTGACCGTGCGTCCTAAACGATCCAATTTCCATACAACTAAGGTATCGTTTTTTCTTAATACTTCTAAAGCCATAGCAAGTCCTGGACGATTTACTTTAGTTCCAGATATTTGATCTTGATAGAGTTTTTCACAACCAAGTTCTTCTAATGCAGAAAGTTGTAAATCCAAATTTTGATCAATTGTTGAAACGCGCGCGTAACCTACCAGCATATTTAATCCTCTACTGTAAAATCCAACGACCACTGCTTTTAACAGCATCATGCATGGCATCTGGCGCAAGATCAATTTCTCCGGGCCAAGTTAGCACACCATATTCAAGATGGGCTTGATTAAATAGTTTAATATCTTTCAATGCTGCGAAAACCCCGGCTCGTTCACTCATAATTAATGTAATCATTTCAACAAAACCATGTGTGCCGTCATTGAACTCAACTTCAATTTCATAATTTGGCAGTGGTATAACTTTTGTTAAGCGCCAAGGTGCCCTACAAACTATTCCAAGGGCGGTATTTTCTTTGGTGACTGATTTTGTTCGCATAATTTCCAACCCTCCAATAACTCTGCTCGGTGTTGAGAAGCCCATTCTAATACTAAAGCCAATGCTCGCCGTGGCATTTTGCCACGAACTACCTCAAGTGTATGAATATTAATGAGTACTTCATATTCTGCATATAAAGCATGGAAATGCGGCGGTGCATGATCGCCCCAAAACATTTGGATCAGTATTCCATAAAATGCACTAATTGTTGGCATTTACTTATTGTCCTCTTTTCTCAAAACTCATATCAAGTATAGTGCAGCAAGAAAGTAATATCAAGAATGGTTATTGAGAATACTATAATCAAATAAACAGGGTAATATTTTCAATCCAATATAGTCTGCTCAAAAACGAACGTTTTCAATAATAGATATCTGAGTAATTTATGTATAGCCCTGATCGAATAAACTTGTTGTCGGATCAAGAAATAGAAACTATATACGCTATCCCTGAAGGTAGTGTATCGTTCTTTCTGTAAATTCAAATAAGGCTTGAAAAAAGCAAGCCATGATTTATCTTTTTTTGGTCTAACAAAGAAAGGATATAAAACATGGCTTACGAAACGAATGATATCAAAGTTGGTGGGATTATTGA
>JBDNGR010000402.1:0-17337 GCA_041689165.1 Coxiellaceae bacterium | reverse complement strand
TGTTTGAAGCAACTCACGGTACCGCACCTCGTTATGCTGGCCAAGATAAGGTTAACCCAGGTTCTATCATTCTTTCAGCAGAGATGATGCTGCGGCATATGGGTTGGACTGAGGCTGCTGATCTTATTGTTAAAGGTATTCAAGTGGCTATTGACCGCCAAGAAGTGACTTATGACTTTGCGCGCTTGATTCCTGGTGCTACAGAACTAAGTTCTTCAGCCTTTGGTGATGCCATTATCCGCTATATGTAGTGGTACAGACCTGATAAATCGGCACCCCTTGTGTTAAAACAACGGGTGTCTTGTCTAGCACTTCCTGCCGTTAAATTCCCAGCAAAACACTCAAAATGTGCTATTACTTAAGGGCACCCGAATTAAGCCAAGGATGGCTAATCAGACTAAGGAGAGGCCATGCTAAGTAAATCACTTGAATTCACTATTAATGCTGTTTTTATCCGTGCTCGTGAGCACAAGCAAAAGGCAGTTGGCGTTGAACACCTATTGCTATCTTTAGTGGATGACCCTGAGACTTCACGTATTCTGAACGCCTGTGGTGCGGATCTTGGCCGCTTAAGAGCGGGTTTGAGTATCTACATAGATGAAAACACAGCGCAATTCGAAGTGCTATTTGCGCAAGAGATTCAACCCACTCGGGCATTTGAACGTGTTTTGCAACGCGCGATTGATCAAGCGCAAGCAACTTCTTGTGAAGAAGTAAATAGCGTCGTCGTGTTATTGTCTCTACTGAATGAATTAGATAGCCAAGCTTTATTTTTCCTTCAGCAAGAACGTGTTAGTTTTGCGGATATCTTAACGGAAAGCATGAAGTCTTTGGTTCGCACCAATCATCGATCAGAACGTGTGCAACCGGAAATTGGTTTTCCAGAATTTGGCATGATGCCTGAAATGAATGCTGAAACTGAAAAACAAGCTGATTTTGTAACGAACCTCAATGAAAAGGCGAGTCTTGGTAAGGTTGAACCTTTGATTGGTCGCGTAGAAGAAATGCAACGTTGCATTCAAATTCTCTGTCGCCGTAGTAAAAACAATCCCTTATATGTAGGTGAAGCGGGTGTGGGTAAAACCGCTTTAGCAGAAGGATTAGCGCAATTAATCGTCAATCATGCTGTACCAGAACTTTTGGCGCATTGTATTGTTTACAATGTTGATTTGGGTGGCATGTTAGCCGGTACTAAATACCGTGGTGATTTTGAAAAACGCTTTAAATCAACTTTAAATTCGCTACGCCAAGAGAAGGGTGCAATCATTTTTATCGATGAAATTCACACTTTAATTGGTGCTGGTGCCGCCATGGGCGGCTCAATGGATGCAGCGAATTTAATTAAACCATTGCTTAGTGCTGGTGAAATTCGTTGTATTGGTGCGACGACTTATGAGGAGTATCGTAAGCATTTTGAAAAAGATAATGCACTATTACGTCGTTTCCAAAAGATTGATGTGCCAGAACCTACCCAAGCTGAAACCTTAGAAATCTTAAAGGGCTTAAAATCACGCTTTGAGCGCTATCATGGTATTACATATCAACCAGAGGCTTTAGAAAGAGCTGTGGAACTGTCTTCACGCTATATGGTTGACCGCCATTTGCCTGATAAAGCCATCGATATTATCGATGAAGCAGGTGCGCATGAAAAACTTTTACCCGAGGCACAGCGTCACAAACAAATTGGTGCGCACGAAATTGAAGAAATTGTGGCTAAAATTACACGTGTGCCATTACAGCAAATTTCCAATGGTGAAAAGATTCAATTAAAGAGTCTCGCCAGCAATTTGAAAAAATTGATTTATGGCCAAGATCATGCGGCGGATCAATTGGTTGAAGCGATTAAATTATCACGCTCAGGCTTAGTTAAGCGGGATAAGCCTGTTGGTAGTTTCTTAATGATAGGACCAACAGGTGTGGGTAAGACTGAAATGGCGCGTCAATTAGCACTTGAATTGGGTGTAGATTTAGTGCGTTTCGATATGTCAGAGTATCGTGAACCGCACTCTGTTTCACGCTTTATTGGGGCCCCCCCAGGATATGTCGGTCATGAACAAAGTGGACTGTTGACCGAAGCAATTATCAAAAAGCCCTATTGCGTGTTATTGCTAGATGAAATTGAAAAAGCACATCCTGACATCTTTAATTTATTACTTCAGGTTATGGATTATGGGTTCTTAACCGATAATAACGGCCGAAAATCAGATTTTCGTCATGTTGTGTTAATGATGACCAGTAACGTAGGTGCCGAACATTTGGAAAAACGTAGTATTGGTTTTTCTGAGCAAGGCAAAGATTCTGAAGTTCAAGTGGATCTTAAAACTACTTTTAGCCCTGAATTCCGTAATCGTTTAGATGCGATTGTGCAGTTTAATGCATTGAGTTCTGAGGTGATTGATCAAGTGGTGGGTAAATACTTGAAAGAACTTAATGTGCATCTGAAAGAAAGCGGCATTAGCTTCAGTGTTAGCAAAGAAGCTAAATCTTACTTAGCTAAAGCCGGGTTTGACTCTCATATGGGTGCGCGCCCTTTACAAAGAATTATTGATGAAAAAATTCGTAAGCCTTTGGCAGAGGAATTGCTCTTCGGCAAATTATCAGGTGGCAAAGGTAAAGTGCGTGTTAATTTTAAGTCAGATGATTTGCAAGTGAATTGTGGGTAGGTTTAAACATGCTCCGCTCATTTGGAATGCATGGATACTATCTAAATGAGTGTTGGAGTGGACTGAAACTTACCATCCCTGGCAACTGGGTCCCGGCATCCATGCCGGGATGACAGTGGATGGCCATAAAATAACTTAAGCTGCTGGTGAAGTTTCGCCCTCAACCTTCTTCTTTTTACCAACATCGCGATAAGTAATGCGGCCGCGGCTGAGGTCATAAGGTGTGAGTTCAACTGTCACGAGGTCACCCGTTAAAATTCGGATGTAGTGCTTACGCATACGTCCAGAAATATGGGCAGTGACTATGTGACCATTCTCTAATTTTACTTTGAAAGTCGTGTTGGGCATGGAATCAATGACCACGCCATCCATTTCAATATGTTCTTCTTTGGGCATAAACTCGTGCTTCCGATTGGCAAAAAAGGGCTATGATGCCTTAAAAGCGTTGATACCGCAATTTATGATCTTGAGTCTCGCGCCGCTTGCCCGCACAAAACTCGCATCTTAAGTCGGAATGCGTATAATTCTGTCCTATGTGGACTTTTATTCATCAATTAGGCTCTCCAAAAACTGCGTATCTCTGGGCTGGTCGTCTCCTACCATGGGTGGGCTGCCTGTGCATTTTAAGCTTTGCTGTGGGCCTTGCAGGCGCCTTATGTTGGGCGCCGGCTGACTATCAGCAAGGCGAGGTATTTAGGATCATCTATCTGCATGTCCCCTGTGCTATTTTTTCAATGGCAATTTACGCTTGGATGAGCTTTAACGTCATTTTGTTTTTAGTTTGGAAGCTTAAAGTGGCGGATATCATGACAAAGGTATCAGCCCCAATGGGAGCGATTCTTACTTTTCTGGCATTGCTAACGGGTTCTTTGTGGGGCAAGCCTACCTGGGGAACGTATTGGATTTGGGACGCGCGCTTAAGCTCAGAGCTGATTTTATTGTTTATTTACTTCGGCATTATTACACTACGCACTTCGCTACCGGACCCAGTTACCGCGGCTAAAATGAGCGGTGTTTTAACTTTGGTCGGCTGTGTGAATTTACCGATTATCCATTATTCAGTTATTTGGTGGCATAGCTTGCACCAAGGCGCGACAATTTTGCAACTGGCAAAGCCTAAAATTGCTCCAGAAATGCTTCTGCCCTTATTGATGATGATTGCCGCTTTTGCGTTTTATTTTATTTGGTGGCTACTCTTGCGCGTACGTGCAGAGCTTTTGCTACGTGAAGCACAAAGCCGTTGGGTGGCACAATTGGGAAGGGGAGCCTAGTGGCTTATATTCTAATCAGTTACGTCAGTGTGTTAGTTAGTTTAGTGCTCAGCCTTGGATGGGCCATTTTACAATTGCGAGCGGTTAAAAAGAAATGCATCCCAAACGAAAATTAAAACTTTATTGGATACTAACTTTAGTGGTAGCCACGGCCATTGTTGTCAGCTTGGTTTTGTATGCTTTACGACAAAACATTAATCTGTATTTAACACCTAAGCAGCTTAGTACGACGGCATTGAAGCCTGATCAGCTGATACGCGTGGGTGGTTTGGTGGTTAAAGCTAGCGTGTATCATTATCCGCACTCTGTAAAACTTAAATTTGTAATAACCGATAACAAAGAAAATTTGACCGTCATTTATGAAGGCATTTTGCCCTCCTTGTTTCGTGAAGGGCAGGGTATTATTGCCGAGGGTCGCTTGAATCAGTCGGATGAACTGGTGGCAACTGAAGTCTTGGCTAAACATGATGAAGAGTATCGTCCTCCTAATATCGAGAAATAAGCCGTGTTGAATTTATTCATTCCAGAGCTCGGAAAATTTGCCTTGATTTTGGCTTTTGCAGTCAGCTTGGTGCAGATTGTATTTCCTCTGTGGGGAGCCGCCACAAATAACGCACCCTATATGCGTTTGGCGCGCTTAGGCGCTTTGCTTCAAGCATTATTGGTTAGTATTAGTTTTTTCACCTTAGTTTATGCGTTTGTGGCTAATGATTTTTCAGTGCGTTATGTGGCGGAAAACTCCAATTCGGCTTTGCCGTTAGTCTATCGTTTTTGTGCGGTTTGGGGCGCGCATGAAGGCTCGTTATTGTTGTGGGTTTATCTCTTAACGTTGTGGATGGCAGCGGTTAGCATTTTCTCACTTCATCTGCCTTTGAGTTTAGTAGCGCGAATTCTGGCGGTTCTGGCGATGGTAGCAGCCGGGTTTTATCTCTTTATTTTATTAACTTCGGATCCCTTTAGTCGCTTGCTGCCGGAGATTCCGCTCAATGGCCGTGACCTAAACCCTCTGCTACAAGATCCCGGTTTGGTTATTCACCCGCCTATGTTGTACATGGGATATGTCGGCTTCTCGGTAGCTTTTGCCTTTGTCATAGCGGCGCTGCTCGAAGGCAAGTTAGATTCAACCTGGGCACGCTGGGCACGTCCTTGGACTCTTATTGCTTGGTGTTTCTTAACCTATGGCATTGTCGCTGGCAGCTGGTGGGCATATCGCGAGCTAGGCTGGGGCGGCTGGTGGTTTTGGGACCCAGTCGAGAATGCATCTGTTTTGCCTTGGCTCGCGGGGACGGCTTTAATCCACTCATTGGTAGTCACCGAAAAACGCAATGCCTTTAAAGCATGGACTGCATTCTTGGCTATTTGTTGTTTTTCATTAAGCTTATTAGGCACCTTCCTAGTTCGGTCCGGTATTTTAATTTCAGTGCATAGCTTTGCCTCTGATCCTCATCGCGGTCAATTTTTATTAGCTTTTTTAATGTTGGTAATAGGTAGTTCATTGGCTTTGTATGCTTACCGAGCGCGCACGCTCAAACAAGAACTGCATGATTTCAATTATTTTTCGCGCGAAGCTCTACTCTTAAGTAATAACATTATTCTGTTTGTAGCCATGCTGACGGTGTTGCTGGGCACGCTATATCCCTTGTTGATGGATGAACTCGGTTTGGCAAAGCTCTCGGTGGGGTATCCCTATTTCAATGCGGTATTTATTCCGCTGATGATTCCCTTGCTGTTTTTGATGGGTATCGCTCCTTGGTGTCATTGGAAACAAACCCGTGTGGACTTAAGAATTCAGCTGAGTGCGATGTTTTTTTTGGTTTGTATACTCGCTGTGGCTTTACCTTTGCTGGTCGGCGTTAAGCCAGTCTTTATGGTAGTGCTGATGCTTGCTTTAGCCTTGTGGGTTTCATTCAATGCGTTAATTCAACTACTACGCAACACAAGCTTAAGCCAGTGGGCGATGGTAGTCGCACATCTAGGTGTGGCGATCACCGTTATGGGTATTAGCTTAAGTACCACGTATAGCGAGCAGCGAAATTTGAGCATGGAACTAGGGGATAAAGTTGCAGTCGGGCCTTATCAATTTGAATTAATTAATTTAGTTAATATGACGGGTCCTAACTATCATGGGGTTGCTGCTAGCATCAAAGTCGAGCAGGGTGGTGCTTTACTGGATATATTACATCCCGAGCAACGTATTTATGATGTTTCTAAAGCAGTTAAAGCCAAGACTGCGATTAAGACTAATGTTTTCTCGGATTTGTATGTGGCTTTAGGTACACCACTTGAGAGAGGGGCTTGGTCAGTGCGTATCTACTATAAACCTTTTGTGCGCTGGATTTGGGCGGGAGGAATTTTAATGGTGATTGGAGGCTTGATTGGATTATTAGCGAAGAGACGCAAACGTCATGAAGCTTAAATTTTGGGTTCCATTTGCTTTATTTGTCACCCTTTCGGTAATTTTCTGGAATGGCTTGTATCGTGATCCGCATAAAATTAACTCGCCTTTGTTAAATTTGCCCCTACCAGAATTCAGAGCATCCGAATTAGATAATCCACAGCTTGCTATTACACGCGCGGACATGACCGGTCAAATCAGTTTGCTTAATGTGTTTGCGACTTGGTGCCTGCCTTGTCGCGAAGAAAATGCTTTGTTGATGAATATTGCTAATACTCATGCGCTTAAGATTGTGGGCTTGAATTATCGCGATAAACGCCAAACTACGCAGGAATGGCTGAAACATTATGGTAAGCCTTATTCGCAGATTATCTTTGATCCTAATGGATCGATCGCGATTGAATTGGGAGTCTATGGTACACCTGAAACCTTTCTGATTGATAAACAAGGTGTCATTCGCTACAAGCAAGTGGGCGTTTTAAACGAAAAAGCATGGCTTGAAGTCTTTCTGCCACTGATTGAGCAATTGGAGCACGAACCGTGATGAAAGCTCTTACAACAGTGTTGTGCATCTGCTTGATGGTGGTTACAGCCTTTGCATTACAAGATCGCTATGTGTTTAAAACCACAGCCCAGCAAGCTCAATTCAATCAACTAACTCAAGAATTGCGTTGTCTCGTTTGCCAAAATGAGACTTTGGAGGCTTCAAACGCGCCGTTAGCGAATGATATCAAAGATAAAATTTATCAGATGGTGTTGGCAGCTAAGACCAACCAAGACATTTTAGATTATTTAACACAGCGTTATGGTGATTTTATTGATTTTAACCCGCCTTTTGTGCCCAGAACTTATGTGTTGTGGCTGGGGCCCTTTGTTTTATTGTTGGTTGGTTTTATTATCCTATATCGATTTACTAAAGGTGCCGCACGGTGATGTTATTTTTCTTTAGTGTTATGGCTGTTATTGCACTGCTGTTTAGCCTTTTATTCCTTATTCCGCTGTTAATAGCGCGCTTGTTATTCAGCTTCTTTTTCTTAATTATTGCGCTACCGACCGCTGCGGTCGTTGCTTATCATTATTTGGGTGGTGCGGCCTTGATTCAGGAGCTGATACATCAGCAACAGCAAGCTCAACAAGTGCAAGTTAAAATTGCGGAATTGGGTAATTCACCCGCAGCGGTTATAAAAGCCTTAAATGCTAATCTGCAAGAAAACCCCAATGATGCACAGGGCTGGTATTTACTAGGGAAGTTGTATTTAGATCAACAGGATTATGCTAATGCTGTTACATCGCTTGTGAAAGCAAATGCGCTTGAAGCGAATAAAACAGAAATTATGACAACTTATGCTCAAGCGCTATTTTTTGCTAATAACCGCAGCTTGAGTCCCCGTATTACGCAATTGCTCAATGCTGTATTAAAGCTTGAATCGAATAACGTTGATGCACTCAATCTCTTTGCCATTGGTGCATATAACGCCAAAGAATATTCTGTTGCTATCCATTATTGGCAGCAGGTACTGGTGCTTTTACCGCAGGATAGCAATGAGCAAAAATTGGTTATTGAGATGATGGATAAGGCGCAATCACTCGAAAAAAACCCGCACTAGGCGGGTTTTGGTAGGGCTCTCGGCGGTTTAATCTTTTGTTTTTTGATCAGGCTTTTGGCTCAAGCTTG
Source organism: Coxiellaceae bacterium (assembly GCA_041689165.1). Lineage (GTDB taxonomy): Bacteria > Pseudomonadota > Gammaproteobacteria > Coxiellales > Coxiellaceae > CAIQCE01. Next base: position 9,333 of record JBDNGR010000402.1, on the reverse strand, counting down.
CTGGATTGATATGGTTGTTCACAGATGGACGATGAGCAAACAAGCTATAACGATTGGTCGTGGCAGCGACTACGTTTGCGAGGGGTTGTGTATTTGACTTGTTCATTGCTATCTCCTTCTCTTTCTTGTTCATATTTATAGGATAGCAAGCTAGGATTAAGGAAATATTAAGGGCACCTCTATAAATTAGAGATTTCTTTGCACAGGACAAAAGTTGAGGCCGAAGACCATTATAATGTTGCTTGAAAGGAATCGCTTTTTTAACCTGAGCTTTCCATTCACCGACCTTATGAGCCCAACAAAAGCCAAGGGCTAAAACACCCATTAATTTTTCAATACGATCTAAATCGGTCATGTGTGTTTCCTCAAAGCGAAAACCTCGGCCTTTTAATCCCTGAAAGAGTGATTCAATTTCCCACCGCCTCAAGTAAATAGGAATAGCATTTTTAGGAGATCGGTTTGTTGCCACAATCATTACGAACACGGTATTGCCAAGGGTTCAGAAGCGCTTAAATTGTATCCATGGCAAATACGGGTTTTCTGCGAATACTATCCCCAGGCTATCTGGCGGATAGTTCCTCGTTAGTTCAATTTAGAATGTGCTCAGCTTTGAATGCGAGCCATGAGTATGAACTCAAACTGCTTTGTAGGGATCAATTGGCATGGCATCAATTGATCGCTTCTAGTTTGAAATGGTGCTGCGGCGAGAGTAGCTTTGAGGGAGTCGTCAAATCCTTAAAGCGACGATCTTGTCAAAATGGAGCTGTTGAACTTCGCATTATTCTAGATACATCTTTGTTGGCCATGAAGGGCACAACACGGTCGCGTGTAGTGACACAGTCAAATCTAATCCAAGTGCTGAATAGCCTTTTTTCCAGCTATCCAACACTTGTCTATAAAACAGAAATTAGTTCTAAAAATAACATTTTTAAAGAGGCTTGGCTGCAGTTTAAAGAAACAGATTTTCAATTTCTGACGCGAATATTGGCAGATCAGAATTGTGATTTTTATGTTGATAGAGAATCAGTTGTGGTTATTCGTGATAGTGTCCAGCTACTGCCGATGCCTTGTAATGCAATAAGCTTAAGCGATATACAGTGTTCATTTGATGGCCTTAGTTATAGCCTTAATTATTCAAGCCATGATTTGTATTGGGTGGGAGATAGGATTAGCTACCATGAGTTAGATTTTATCATTGAGCACAGCGAAATTACGGCTCACGAAGCGAAAGTTCAACATTCCGCTCAGCAGAGCAATAATGACTTTGTTTGCCGAGTATGGGCTAGAACTAAGCAAGCTCATACGCCGCTTAGAAGGTCGTTGTGTATGGGTTTACAGAGAGTTAAACAAGTTAATTTTGCAGAATTCGAGCAAGCTGAAATTGGTATCGCAAGCCAATTTTGTTGGGACTTAGTTAATCCGTATTCGTTAATGGCTGATTTAATGCAGCTTTGGGTTGGTAATGACAAAGGTCTGCAGTTTGTTCCGAGGCTGGGTAGTAATGCTGTGGTTTTTAAGACGGCTGAATCCAATGAAAATTTTCTAATTACGAATATGTTCAGCCATGATGTTGAATCAGAGTCTAAGGCTATCAAAATTAAGAATTCACTCATTAGTTTTGCCGATGATCTTAAGATAAGCGCTGAAGCTTCTGAACTAAAAAATATTGCTGGTGCTTATAAGTGTCTGGTCGGGAGAAATTTGCGTGTCAAACTCATTGAGAAACTGCTTATCAAGCTTGATAAAGCATCTGCAATTTTGAAGGCTCAAACAATCGAATTAAAAGTGAATTCATCTCGGGTAACATTGAGCTCATCGGGTTTAAGTATCAAGGCGTCGAAGATTGAGTTTATAACTCCGAGTGGTAGAAGTGCGACTTTAGCAAGGATTGGAGATCAACATCTATGCCCTTTGGTCAACCCTGATTTATCACCGCATTTCGGAGGCGTCATAAATGAAGGGGCGAGCAAGCTTAAAATTAATGGCTTAAAGGCTGGACGATTTCGGGATCAGTTAAACTGTAATGGTCCATTAGATGTTATTAGCGAAGGAGTTCCTGATCTGCTTATTGAAGGACAAGCTGCTGGATTTTTAGGTGCTCAAACTTTTCACGGTGGTTGTATCACGAGTGCTTCGCCTAATGTTATATCTGTAGCGAGCAATTTAGCTGTACATGAATCGCAAGTAGACAAGCCTAAGTTATCTTCTGAAAGTTGGGTTCAACTCATTGAGGTTTAGATCGAGCAGGGGATGCCATGAGTTTTATTCACCACCCAACGCTTATAGCTGAGTTGCATGACTTCTTCACTAGGTATTTTCATAGCAGAATGAGCTTTCAAATGGGGTTGATTAACTTGGATTAATTTACCGCGCTTCACCAGTTGCTGTGTAAATGGATCTTTGAGTTCGACTCCTCGATAGCCCATTGCCAGCGATATTTTTGGTAAGCGGTAAAGCTGTATGGCGAGTCTTAATGCTAAATCCACATTATGCTCTGATGTTTTTAAACTGTGTTTAAGGTTAATATCACCCTCGACAAGCTTTGTTAATGACATAAGTTCTATTGGGTCCTGATCCATAAAGCGATACAACAGTTTGATGGCATTAGGGTCACTTAACAGTTCTTTAGGTGTTAGCCCCATTCGATTGGCTAGCCAATATTCTAAATGTAATACCCAATCATTTTGGCTATAAAGAACCATTATTTTTCCCGTGGTCAAATGTGCGTTGGGAAAATGCGAGTTGAATTTAACGCTATGATCTTGCTTTGGATTGTTCGACAAACAGGTATTAGGAACAGCCGCTTGCCATAAAAAAACTTGTTTTAAGCTGTTTTCATGAGAGTTTAGTGCTAATAGTTCCATCGCAGTAAGCAGCACGCGAGTTCCGAGGCTGTGAGCAATTATATAGACATGCATTTTTTCTTCGACTAATTGCATAAGTACTTTAACAAGTCGCTGTCCCGCTGAATCTGCTAACTCTTCGGCATCAAGATAGGCAAGTGGCAATATATCACCCGACCAAGCAATATTTATCATGCGCAGATACTCGCTATAGTCTTGCCCTTTAATTCTTTCGGCCGCACTGTTAATATTATGTTCCATATGCACAAACCAATTATGGGCACCGCTACCATTTAAATCTTCATCGCTCAATTTGAAATTAAATGTCAGATTTGGACCGATTATATTTTCAAGAGAGCTCTGAGTTTTTAAAATAGTACTAGCTGATTGGCTGAATTTAAATACTTTGGCTTGATCATCCAAGGTGGCTTGCCGGTCGAGTGGTGACAAAGAAGCTTTGTTTAATCCGAGTATTTGTCTGCTATATTCTCCATATGCCACATTGAAACCATGAATAAAAAGAATTGCCATTGAGCTGTTTCTACGTAAGTAGTGTATCTCTTCTGTTGTTAATATTTCGCGTGTGTCTTGATGTCCTGGGGTGGCATCGTTTCTGAGATTGATAATAATGGGTGGATGAAGCTTGTGGATTTGAATCAAATGATCATTAGCCGCAGGCTGGCGTGGGTCGCTGTTATGCGGGCCATGCTCAACTTGTTTAAAATCTTGAGTACTGACCGCAACACGATCGCAGGGATAATGAATTGGGCGATCATTCACTTTAACTATTTCTGCATTATCGATTCTGATCTCTTTTAAATGATTTTTACTCGCCTGAGTGAGAGCAATGAAATCTTTATTAGATCTATTATTCAATATGATTTTTTCATTCATATTGCAGAGTGTGGCAGATTATTGAAAATAATAACCCTCGCAGTATGACTGTATTGACAGCTAGTACCTGTCCCTAAAGTTTTGCTAGGAGCGAAAAAGCAGAGAGTCGAGGAAAGGTTCCATGAAACTTAGGCAGCATTTTTCTGTTGGTTTATTAAGTAGCGATTGATGATTTGAGTGAAATTAGCACTGGTCGCAGGCTTTTCCATAAATGTATTCATGCCAGCAGCTATACAAACTCCCGCTTCTTTCTCAGCGATCTGCCCGGATAGGGCGATAATGACTGTTTCTTGATTGGGCCCTGCTTGCGCACGTATTATCCGACAAATAGTTATGCCATCAATGTCAGGTAAATCGATATCTAAGAAAATCAAATCATAATGATTCGATTTACATAATTTTAAAGCTTCGATACCGTTTTCCGCCAAATCAACTTCACACTTAAGGTTAGCCAAAATTCGTTTGGTGATTTCACCTACGATAGCATTGTCTTCCACTAATAATATTTGAGGGTATCTGTGAAAGTTTTTCTTGGTTTTTTTAGGAATGTGCCCGGCCTTTACGTCTATTTTTTTTATCTTTTCAGTCAAGTTTTCAGCTTTTGGGTTGAGGATGTTCTTTTCCCAGGCAGCATAAAGTTGATCAGCAAATTGACTTGGTAAAATAGGTTTGTTAATTATCTCATGGAAGCCTGATTTTTTTGCCAGGTCTACTTGAGTTAAATTAAGTGGAAATGAGCTATAAATGAATAAAGTTTTTTGTGTCCATTGCTTTAATTTTGCTTGATCAGCAACATTCAATAAAGTTGGATTCATTAATATGTCATCAACAATCACAATGTTGAAGGCGCGATTATTCAGATAGGCTTCTTCTAATATCTCCAAGCATTCATCCGCTGAGCAGGTTAGCACCCAGTTTCTTTCAAGAACTCTTTCTATAATTCGATATGAAAAAGGATTGTTACTAATGATTAATATTTTGAGAGGGTGGTGCTTGTTGTCATAAGGCAAATAGCTCATATTCACCTTTTTAAGGGCAAAAGGTATAGAACAGGTAAATTTAGCACCTTTGCCCATCACATTTTGCAGTTGTAATTGACCGCCGATGCCTTGAATAAGTTGTTTTACGATCGCAATTGTTAGACCCGCGCCCTGGTATAGTTGCGCATCTTGCAAATCTTGTGGTGAACAGCTCTTAAAGTCTTTGTTGACACAGCTTTCAGGGATGCCAGCACCGGTGTCTTCAATAACTATGTTTAAGCCGGCTGAAGTATCGGTCAAACTTTCTTTGATGACTTTAATCATGATATGGCCATGGTCGGTAAACTTCACGGCATTACTGAGGAGATTAATGATGATGCGACGTATCGCGCTGGAATCGCTAATTAAAATTCTTGGCAACATCGGTGGGTATGAAATTAAGAGTTCAACGCCTTTTTCAAGGCATTGGTGCGACATGGTGGAAACTACTCCTTCGATAAGTCGCAGTAGATCGAAAGGTTCATACAAGACTTGCATATGCCCCGATTCAATACGGGTGAGGCTCAAGATATCTTTAACTAGGCTGAGGACTGTATGGGTGGCATTTTCAAGAGTACCTAGTAGTTTATGGTATTCGGTATTATCTTTAAGTTCGTTTTTGAGGATTTCGCCGATGCCGACGATGGCTACGAGAGGGGTTTTGAGGTCATGACTCATCGAGCTAATGTAATCAGATATCGCTTGCTGCATGACATCGCCTTCTTTCAATTCTGATACTGGGGTGTCGCTGTGCATTTGCTCTCAAACTTAACGGTAGGGCGCCCATTATGCCCTCGTGCTATATCGCTTGCAATATTCATCGGTGAAATATCTATTAAACTTACAAGATATTCACTTGACATGACTAAATAATACACAGAAAGAAGGGGGTATGACACAAAGTTTCTAGGCGCAATATTTTTTGTTTGCTAGACTGTCTACTCATTTAATCCAGCTAAAAATTTTAGGGAGTGATCATGAAGAAAGTTAAAAAGACAGTTGCTAAGTCCGCAGACCAATCTAATGCAAAGCATAAGAAGCAAATTAGCGAGCTCAGTGCCTTATGGGAAGCCAAATATAAAGTTCTGAAGGGGCAGTTAAAATCTGTTACTGAAGACGCATACATCCACGGTTATCGTGATGCCATTATGGATCAAGCCAAGCTTGATGAAGCCTTTGATAAACATATGGAGTCAGCCGCAAATAAGTTTGAGAAAATTCATCTGAAAAAACTCAAGTCTGGACCTAAAGTAAAATCTACAGCAAAACTAAAAGCCCAAAAACCTAAAGCCAAGACAGCTAAAAAGGCTGGTCGCAGAACTCGAGCTTAACTCGAGTTCTGGGGCTTGTCCTATTTCACATGTTTTTTGCTCATTTTGCCTCTTTTCATGTTGTTTAGCGTTTCTACGAACAATGAAAAGCAGATTGAGAAGTAAATATAGCCGCGTGGGATATTGAGTCCTAAGCCATCCGCAATTAGAACTGTGCCGATCAAAAGCAAGAAACTCAGCGCCAGCATCTTCACGCTGGGGTATTCGTGAATAATTCTACTTAAATAGTCACTCATATAGATCATTCCTATAATGGCGATAGTGATAGCGGTGGCCATGATATAAAAGTTTTGCGTGAGTCCTACCGCCGTAATGACGCTATCAAGCGAAAAGATAATGTCTAAGATGGCTATCTGTATGATAGCTAAAACCGGGCTTGAAAATTGTTTATATGACGTGTTTTCTTTGATATCTACGAATTCGTTGTGTACTTCCTGAGTGGATTTCACTAGTAAGAACAAACCACCACTAATTAATAAAATATCCCGAACCGACAGCGGATGCTCAGCTATCTTAAATAGTGGTTTAACAAGGTCTGTTAACCATAGGACTGAAGCTAAAAATAGGAGTCGTGTGACCAGAGCTAATAAAAGGCCAAAGCGTCGAATTCGGCTGCGCTGTTCAGGCTTTAAACGGGCACTCAGTATGGATATGAAAACAAGATTATCGATGCCCAATACAATTTCAAGAAAAGTTAAAGTAAGTAAGCTAATCAGTAAGTTGGCTGCAGAGGGAAAATCCATCTAATTTCCTTCGGGTTTAATTTGTTTTTTTCGCCCTGAGGCATGGCGTTCACGAAGCTCAACATCGATATAACGATCAGTGATGGCACTAGAACTGTGTCCAGCGTCATCCCGCACGTGTTCGCGTGGTCGATGTTTAACATCATCAGAGATGCCAGTATGTCGCAGCCAGTGGACGGTAGCCCCTACTAATTGTTCAGCCTCTTCCTTCCATCCCTCATCAACCATGCGCATGATAGCTTGATCAAAGCAGTATTGTACAATGCTGCGAATTTACCGAGTGCTCGTGATGCCGCCTGCACCTCGTTGCTTGGCGAGTAGCGGGGTGTTGTCAGAGCGTGCGGGTAGGGTGCTTAACCCCAAACTTTTTCGATAGCGTTTTAATGCGTCCAACATGGCATCGCTTACGGTAATGATGCGTTCTTTGTTGCCTTTACCTACCGTGATAAACCACCAGTCGCCCTCGTTGTCGCTGTAAAAGTCACCCATTTTAGGTTGCCAGCGTGGTGTTTCGGAGAGCTCTGAAATACGTAGATACATAGCGTACAGAGCGGTGACGATAAACAAGCTTCGCTCATGTTCTGGATTTTCAGCAGCCATTTTCTCGATGGTTTCAATCACGAACACCCATTGTAATTCTGATAAGCGCCGGATCGGCGCGCGTGATTGTTGTTTGCGAATAAATTTACTTTTTTGACGAATGCGCGCGACAGGGTTTTGGGTTAAATAACTTTCTTCAATCAAGAAATTGAAGAAGCTTCCCAGTATCGAAAAAATAGCCTGAATTGCTTTCTGTGATAATTGATAATGATTAGGATCTCGTTCTTGGCCTTGGCGTGTGGCTGATTTGCTAATCGTAACTACAAAAGGGCGCCAGTCAGGATTGGGAGTGCGCAGTCCCTCTCGATTAACAAAGCGGGCAACTTGTTTTTTGCCAATCCAGCTCAAAGGAGGCTTTTGACAAAATTCGATATATTGCTCAATGTCTGAACTCTGGATCTCGGTTAAAGATTTTTTATTAAGGGCGAGCCATTGTAAAAAACGCTCGAGCTCGCGGCGATAAGAGCTAAAAGTAGCCTCGCTGCCGCGATAAGAATACAAAAAGGCTTTTACTTGAATAATGTCCGATGCAGTCTGGTTTGGTTGCACTGAAGCCATGCTATCCAAATGCTCAAGAGTGTCGAACAGAGGTTTAGGTGGTGGTAACTGTTTTGAACTCATAAAAACCCTAGAGCTTGAACAAAGCCTGGAAGTCCGCCTGCCAGCTTTGCATCCGGCACTTTAGGCTTGAAGAATAAAGAATGGCAGTCTAGCCATAAGTTGTACAAGTCATTTTTTGAGAGCGAGTAAAATAAATGATATAAAGTCGCAGGACTACGATTAATCAGCCAGCACGAGCACGTAATGAGCCATAGGCTAGCTACCAAGCCCGAGTAAGAGTGCATGACAAGTGAGCTTAGCCATTGGATGATCACGCAGCTGGCGAAGCTGAAATGAAGATAAAGTCGAGTTTTGTCCCAGCAATAAGGTATCCGTGGTTTCATGAAAACTCCTTTTTCCCTACGGTATTAGAATATATCCATTTTATCAATACGAGAGTATTTAATGAGTAATAAGACCCTCAGTCTCGATACGAATCTATATGACTATCTGTTAACTGTTTCTTTACGTGAAACTGAGGTTCAGCGCTCACTGCGTGCTGAAACTGCAAAGCTCAACTCAGCTGCCATGCAGATTGCACCCGAACAGGGCCAATTTATGGCTTTACTCATTCAATTGATGCAGGCTAAACGTGTGCTTGAGCTGGGAACTTTTACCGGCTACAGCGCTTTGTGCATGGCAATGGCATTACCGGATGATGGCAAGCTAATTGCATGCGACCATGACCAACGCTGGCTAGAAATGGCGCATCGTCATTGGGCGATGGCTGGCGTGTCGCATAAAATTGAATTCAAAAATGGCCGAGCATTGCTTAGTCTCAATGAGATCTTGAATCAGTATGGTGAAGGTAGTTTTGATTTTGCGTTTATTGATGCTGATAAAGGGCAATATGGAGAATACTATGAGCTATGTTTGCGGGTCGTTCGGTCGGGTGGTTTGATTGTGGTTGATAATGTGTTGTGGGGTGGGGCGGTGGCTGATGTTACAGACCAGGAAGAGACTACGTTAGCCATTCGGCAACTTAATGAAAAGCTAAAGATTGATGAACGGATTAAATTATCTCTTGTTCCGATTGGAGATGGCTTAAGTTTAGCCCTAAAACTTTGATCGATGGGCCTTTCTCTGCTAGTTTCGGTCGTAAGTGTATTTTAGGTGGCTATACCCGTCGCCTCGTAAGATGCGAACTTAGGGTTTCAGATTGCGAGAAGTTGAGGCGTTCTGATTGAGCAAAAGGCAAGGAATAGTTGTTTTATTTTGAGCTTTTTGTGATTGAAGAACGCCTCAAATTCGACCTAAGGTGGAAGCCTAGGTTCGCATCTTGAGGTGCGAGAGGCACATATAC
>JBDNGR010000401.1:0-2479 GCA_041689165.1 Coxiellaceae bacterium | reverse complement strand
TGAAAGAGGGCAGGCACCCAATATCCACAAAGAAGCCGGCCCCTACGTCAATATCGGTGCTTTTGCTACACATGCACCCAAGCAAAGGAAGGCGCATCCAAGATTTACACAGGGCCTGCTGGTACATCAAGATGAATAAGCCGCATTAGTCTTGTTGCAGGGTGTAGGGGCAATACTTGTGTGGATACTGGGTTATGCCCTTTCAATTGCACATCAATGTCAGTTACCACAGATGCACCCGACTGAAAGAGGGCGGGCACCCAATATCCACAAAGAAGCCGGCCCCCTACGAGACCGTGAGTAATTCAAAGAAGGCGCGGGCACCCAACTGTCACACAGGACCCGCCCTTTGGAATTTTTTCAAACCAAGTTGACACCCTATCCCGCACTCCCTAGCATGAGCACTTCTGCAACCTATTCATATTTCAATTAATGAGCACTGACACTCTAAATACTCACGCTGTCAACCTGGATAAAATCAAACAGGTTGTTAAGTCTGAACTAGTCGCTACCGATCAGCTGATTCAAGCGCAGCTTTTTTCTGAAGTACCGCTCATTCAAGAGATCGTGCAGCATATCATTCAAAGTGGCGGAAAACGCATTAGGCCCTTAGTTGTATTGCTGATAGTCAAAGCTTTGAACTATCAGGGTGATGAGCATATCGAGCTCGCCAGCGTAATTGAATTTATTCACACCGCCACTTTGCTGCATGATGATGTCGTTGACGAATCATTACTACGACGTAACCAAAAAACTGCTAATGCTATTTGGGACAACAAAGCGAGTGTCCTCGCAGGTGATTTTTTATACTCCCGCGCTTTTCAATTACTTGCTAAGCGCAGTAATGTACCTGTCACTAAATTACTTGCCGAAGCTACTAATACCATTGCTGAAGGTGAATTATGGCAACTCATGAATCGTGATGATGCCAATTTAAGTGAAGGACATTATTTCAAAGTCATTTATTATAAAACCGCTAAATTATTTGAAGCAGCTGCGGTGATTGGCGCATTGATTTCAAGTAATGACAAGCAACTTCAAACAGCTGCGCATACTTACGGTAAAAACTTAGGTATCGCCTTTCAACTGATCGATGATTTACTTGATTACACCAGTGATGCTACAACTCTTGGCAAAAATGTGGGTGATGATTTAGCCGATGGAAAAATGACTTTACCACTCATTTACGCCTTACAACATTGTGGCACAAAAATGGCAGAACACATTAAAGACAAACTCAAAAATCACAATTTACAAGAATTACAGTTGATTCAAACTGCGATCTTAGAAACCAATGCCATTCAGTACACACAGAAGTGTGCTGAGCAACATATTCAACTTGCCCTCAATGCTTTACAAAGCTTCCCTGATAACGCTGCCAAAAATGCTTTAATACAACTAGCGCAATTTACTTTTACCCGGAATTACTAACTCAGGCTTTTCCGCTAGCTTGCGTACAGCTCCGGCACCTTCTCTTATATCCATTAAGCGAGGGTGTTGTCGCGGCTTTCCTGCAAAAAAAGCGGAGGTAGAAACAGGAGCGGGAGAAGCACCAGAAGCCGTCAAGCGAGTGGCTTCGGTGTCTGCAGCTGAAGCAGGTGGAGTGGCAGCGAAAACAGCAAATCTAGCTTCACTCGCAAGTCGCAGCTTTCCTCGTTCAATAAAAAATCGCGCTTTATGTGGTTTTGTCTCACCAACAAAGCTGAATAGCAATATAAAGTTTTTAATGTGGAGAGCAGAATCAGCCCTCTCTTTACCTGCTACTATATAATCCAATTCGCGTTTGCCGCCTTGCGCTTGCATATACTTCACTAAGAGCATCCGTACTTTTTCTGGCAAGCCTGTTGAGGGACTTAGATCAAAAGATTTGTTATACCAAGCTCGCAGATCGGGCACCACATCGTAAAGCCGGTCAGACGTTCGCAAATCTTTTAAGTGCTCATTGAATGCCGCTTCATTCTTCAACTCTAAGCAACCTCCTTTCATAAAGAAGCGTGCTTTATGGATATCGGGGCTATTTGTAAATTTAAAATCCACCATGAAACTATATATTGCTGTTGTTATATCGAACGTTCCAGCGCATTTTAAGCTTTCAAGAAGTTCTAGCGGTGATTTACTAGACATATATTGCTCCCAAGTCGCAACAATGATCTGCATCAGCTCTTCTGACAATCTTTTGCGTAAACGATCAGAACACCAAATCCGCAATGCCTCTTCAGCGTCGCAGATCATGATAGAAATCTCCATCCGCTCTTCAAATTTACTTGTCGGCATTAAATCAAAGCCTTGATCATCATGCTCTGTAAAGGTTAATTTATGTCTGGTACCTGTGACTTCATCGTGCAAACAAAGATGTACAATACTGACTAAGGGAAGCTCTTCAGCGAAAGAAGCTGTGGCGGAGCTGGTTATATGATCAAACCTACGGACAGGAAGTTCTTTTCTAAAATATTCTTCAAACAATTCTATGAATTTTTGC
>JBDNGR010000400.1:0-5117 GCA_041689165.1 Coxiellaceae bacterium | reverse complement strand
CTGAAACCCTAGCTTCGCATCTCGAAGTACGATGGGTATAGATAAAAATTTCCAATAATTCATTTAAAAATAAGCGACCGCGGGCCGTTGTTTGCATAGTGGTATTGGTTAGCTGTAACAAACCTAGTTCAATAGCCTTATTCAATGACTGATTGATTTTACTCAACTCAAGACCGGTGCGTTCATGAAACAAAGCCAGTGGAATAGCGCGGCATAAGCGTAAGGCGTTCATCATAAATTCAAGTGGTAATTCTTCTGGCGCAACTGCTTTCAGACTCCGACGATTTTCCGCATTTGCGCTTAAATAATCACGTGGATTTTTTAATTTTAAGCTTCGATTAATGCTGCCATTTTGACTATTGCTAACTTTCCCGTGCGCGCCCGCACCAACACCTAAATAATCACCAAATTGCCAGTAATTCAAATTGTGTGCACATTGCCGTTCTGCTTGAGCATAAGCGGAAATTTCGTATTGTTCAAAGCCATGTTTATGAAGTAACGCTTGGCCTTGATCTTGGATTTGCCAAATCAATTCATCCTCAGGTAGAGCGGGTGGATGCTTATAAAATAAAGTATTAGGTTCTAAAGTTAAGTGATACCACGAAAGATGCTCAGGCTTAAGTTCAATAGCCATTTTTAAATCACTGAGTGCATCGTTGAGACTTTGTTGTGGCAAACCATACATCAAATCAAGATTGATATTGTTGAAGCCTGCCGTACGAGCTGTCTCTACGGCTTTTAATGCTTGTTCCGTATTATGGATTCTGCCTAAAGCTTTCAATTTGGTATCTTGTAGACTTTGTATGCCGAGAGAAATTCGATTAATACCAAGCTCAAGGTAGCCTGCAAAATAACTTTGTTCAACGGTTCCAGGATTGGCTTCTAAAGTAATTTCAGCATCAGGCAAAATATCTAAGTGTTCGCGCAAATACTTAAACAAAAATTGATAACCTGCAGGTGTGATTAAGCTTGGCGTGCCTCCACCGATAAAAATTGATTGAATAGAGCGAGAGTTAACGAGGACTAAATCCGCCTCAAGATCATGAACAAGACATTCTAAATAATGTCGTTCGGGCAGCTCACCTTTGAGCGTATGCGAATTAAAATCACAATAAGGACATTTTTGAATACACCAGGGAATATGAATGTATAGGCTTAAAGGGATAGGCTTAGTAAATGACAGCATGGTATTATTTGCAACTTATAAGTTAAGGGGGCTCTTTCATGACTCAAAAAACCCAAGTTGTTAATACCGAAGTTGTTGCTAAAAGTAAAATATTTACGATCGAAAAGGTACATTTACGTTTCTCTAATGGTGAAGAGCGTGAATTTGAGCGGGTGCAGGGGCGGAACATTGAGGCTGTCATGGTAGTTCCGTTGCTAGATCAGAACACCATTTTGTTAATCCGTGAGTATGGTGCAGGTTTAGAACAATATTCTCTAGCTTTCCCTAAGGGAGGTATGGATGGTGGGGAGCAAGAAGATATGTTCAAATGCGCCAATCGAGAATTAAAGGAAGAGGTCGGTTATGGCTCGCATAAGCTTTCTTTATTAGCCTCTCTGAGCGCTTCACCAAGCTATAACAAATCCTATATGCACATCCTTCTTGCACAAGATCTTTATCCAGAACGATTGGCCGGTGATGAGCCAGAACCGATTGAGGTTGTGCCTTGGAAGCTTTCTGAAATCAATCAACTGTTGCAACACCCCGAATTCCATGAAACGCGTAGCGTAGCGGCATTGCTGCTATTAGAGCGTTTTCTTAGAAAAAATGCTGCTTGATTACGCCGGTTATATTGCAATTCTTGATTTAAAACCAAAGCCCATGCAGACTATAGCTACTTTTTAACACCCAAGGAGAATTTACATGGCTCAACGTCGCGTCAAAGTTGCTGTCACTGGAGCTGCCGGACATATCGGTTATGCTTTGCTATTTAGAATTGCTTCAGGCCAGGTCTTTGGACCCGATGTTATGGTTGATCTACAGCTTTTAGAAGTTAAAGCCGCATTACCAGCCTTACAAGGTGTGGTGATGGAGCTTGAAGACTGTGCTTTTCCTGCATTAGGTAAAGTAGTCATCACAGATGATGTTAATATCGCTATGAAAGACATCAATTGGGCTATTTTAGTGGGTGCTATGCCGCGTAAAGCAGGAATGGAACGTGCTGACTTACTTTCAATCAACGGTGGAATCTTCACCACGCAAGGCCGAGCCATTAATGATCATGCTGCCAAAGATGTACGAGTTTTTGTCGTAGGTAATCCTTGCAACACTAATTGCTTAATTGCGATGCATAGCGCACCTGACGTACCTAAAGATCGATTTTTTGCAATGACCATGTTGGATGAAAATCGTGCTAAAGCGCAATTAGCTATCAAAGCGGGTGTTGATGTGGCTGAGCTTAAAAATATGGTGATCTGGGGAAATCATTCCTCTACTCAATATCCTGATTATTATAATACGACTATTGGTGGCAAGCCTGTTACTGAAGTCATTAACGATCAAGCCTGGTTAACTGAGAAATTTATTCCAATCGTACAAAAGCGTGGCGCGGCTATTATTGAGGCACGTGGCGCTTCTTCAGCGGCTTCCGCTGCTAATGCCATCATCTATAGCATATACAGCTTAACGCATGACACACCTAAAGATGATAGCTTTTCTGTGGCTTGCTGCTCAAAAGGTGAATATGGTGTCGATGAAGGCTTAATCTTCTCTTATCCATGTCGCGTTGAAAATGGACAACTTATGGTAGTTCCAGGTTTCAAGCAGAATGAATTTGGCCAACAAAAAATCAAACTAACGCTTGATGAATTGCGTTCTGAGCGTGATGCCGTTGATGATTTAGGTTTAATTTAATATACCGCACAGATACTTAAGGGCATCTCTATAAATTAGATATTTTAGCTTAAAACGTGCTACAAAGTATTAAGGGAAAAGAGTAATTTATACAGGTGCCCTTTATTTTGGCACAATCAGCTATACCTCTCGACCCTCGAGCTGTGAACTACCTTTTCTTCATATAACACTATGCAAATACTCGGAATCGAAAGCTCTTGTGATGAAACTGCTGTTGCCATTTACAGTGAAGGGCAGGGCATCCGAGCACATCTTGTGTTTAATAAATTAGAGGTACATGCCGCTTTTGGTGGCGTAGTACCGGAATTAGCCGCGCGTGATCATATTCGCTATTTGATTACTTTGATTGACAAGGCTTTGAATCAAGCCGGGCTCAATAAGAATGAGCTGGATGCTATCGCCTATACTAAAGGACCGGGTTTAATAGGCTCTTTGTTAGTAGGTGTTAGTGTGGCGCGTAGCCTGGGCTTTGCCTTAAATATTCCAACACTGGGTGTTCACCACTTAGAAGCTCATTTGATGGTCGTTATGCTTTCAGATCCACAACCCACCTATCCTTTCCTAGCTTTACTCATTTCAGGTGGGCACACGATGCT
This sequence comes from Coxiellaceae bacterium, assembly GCA_041689165.1. Taxonomy (GTDB): domain Bacteria; phylum Pseudomonadota; class Gammaproteobacteria; order Coxiellales; family Coxiellaceae; genus CAIQCE01. The sequence goes on along the minus strand of JBDNGR010000400.1, from coordinate 1,664 downwards.
GCTGGAGGTACGAGCTTTGAGCGATTATCGTTTGCTCGGTGAAACTCTAGATGATGCGGTAGGGGAAGCCTTTGATAAAACCGCACGTTTATTAGGACTCGATTATCCCGGTGGTGCCGCGTTGGCCGCTTTAGCCGAAAAAGGGCAAGCAGGGCGCTTTCATTTAACGCGACCGATGCTCAATAAACCGGGTTTAGAGTTTAGCTTTAGCGGCCTTAAAACGCAGGTGATGAATTTACTGCGTCAGCAATCTGAGTTAAATGAACAAACCCGCGCTGACATAGCTTATGCTTTTCAAGATTCCGCTGTTGATACATTAATTATCAAATGCGAGCGTGCTATCAAACAAACGGGCATTCAACAATTGGTGATGGTAGGCGGCGTTAGTGCTAACCAACGCTTACGTGCTGAATTGAAACAACGTTTAACTGCTGAAGTATATTATCCAAGCCCCGATTTGTGCACCGACAACGGCGCAATGGTAGCCTATCTTGGCTACTTACGCCTCAAAGAAGGACAGCAAGATTCGGGTTTAGAAATTCAGGCTAAAGCGCGATGGAAAATTTTTGATATTTAATCGCTGTGTCGTAGCTTGGGTTGAGCTTGCGAGTCCGCGAGCAAGCGCGGCTCAAACACCCCAATCATTTTCTTGGGTGATTCCGCTGATCACAACCATGTCTAAACAGTGGGTCACACAAATCGGAATCATTTATTTGTACTGAAACTTTCTACAAAGAACCTGTAGGGGCAATACTTGTGTGGGTATGTGAGTGCTTGCTCTCTCAATTGCACATCAATGCTACTTACCACACAGACACCCTACTGAAAGAGGGCAGGCACGGGGGCCTGTCCCTACAAGACCGTGCCAGTTACCGTACATGTACACAGCGCGGCCCGTGCATTACGCATTGATGTTGCATGTCGCAACATTCGTAACTAATCACGACATAAACTTTGAAAAATCTATCTTGTCTTCACTACCACTACGCAACTTCTGGATGTTATCCATGTGTTTCCACACAACTAACAGCGTAATAAATGCTAAAGGAATAAAATAGGTCGGTGAACTAAAAAATAAGGCATAAAAGGGCGCAAGTGCTGCAGCAACTAAAGCCGCCAAAGAAGAGAAGCGGAAGCCAATGGCGGTTACGAGCCAACTAACAATCACCAAAGCACCTAACCATAAAGACAAGCCTAGACAAACACCAATCATCGTTGCAACACCTTTGCCGCCTTTGAACTCAAAGAAAGCTGGGAATATATGACCCACTACGGCAGCCAAACCGACTAAGCCTAATTCAAAACCCGTCACATGAAATAAACGTGCAATAACGATCGCAGTGGTACCTTTTAAGATATCACCGACTAAAACTAAAATAGCTTGGTTTTTGCCGTTTAAGCGTAAAACATTAGTGGCGCCAGGATTACCTGAACCTTCACTACGAGGATCAGTTCCTCCCATGTATTTACTGACTAAAACGCCGGTTGAAACAGAACCGACAAGGTAGGCGATGGCAAGACAAATAACAAAACTGATCATAAGTTCTCTCCCTGAGCAGAAGCCAATAACTAAATCCCAGCGAACATCATACTGACTGAATTTCAGCCTGTCTATTTTCATTGGGCTCTATACCCATCGCACCTCAAGATGCGAAGTTTTAAGT
>JBDNGR010000399.1:0-10422 GCA_041689165.1 Coxiellaceae bacterium | reverse complement strand
TTGTGCTCCACCATAGCTGTTAACAGGAACCTCTACAGTTCCCATACTATCACTTTCTTGACGTGTTTTAATAATCGTGGACATGCTCTATTCCTCAAAGTACTTAAAAAGATGAGCGCGATAATATCGTAGTTCTTCGATCGAATCACGAATATCTTGGAGGGCTAAATGCAGGCTTGATTTACTAAATCCGGCGGCCACTTTCGGTGCCCATTCTTGAGCTAAGATTTTTATACTGCTTACATCAAGGTTGCGATAATGAAAGTATTGTTCAAGCTTCGGCATCGAGCGATGCAAGAAACGACGATCTTGGCAAATTGAATTGCCACACATCGGCGATTTACTTGCTGGTATATGCTCGGCTAAAAATTTCAATGTTTCAGCTTCAGCATCAGCTTCGTGATAAGGGCTTTTACGTACTCGCTCGAGGAGGCCTGAATTACTGTGGTGGCTCTGATTCCAGCTATCCATGCCGGCTAATATCTCTTCGTTTTGATGAATCGCAAACACAGGACCTTCAGCGATAATGTTAAGTTGGTTATCGGTAACTATGGTTGCTATCTCAATAATTCGATCTAGATCTGTGTTAAGACCTGTCATTTCAAGGTCAATCCAGATTAAATTATAGGTTCCGTTTTTCATAAAATCCTCGTAATATGAATAAGTCCAAATACATAAATGCGATCACATTCTAAACGATAGTATTTTGGATAACTACTTTGTTGTGGCCTTCAGGGCCTAAGATTGTTAGCTGTTCCTGTGGCCTCCTGTGGAAACAGCAGAATTAACCTAACAAAGGTTCTGGTAAATACCCTCCATTAGAAGTATTCTCGCGTGGCGAACCGCGGTTGGGTGGTTTTATTATATTGTTTTGATAATCGGGGTAGCTTGATTGAAATGATCGATAAAAACCTAAATCCGGCTACGACTGTTCCTTCAGTTGTGAAGGATACAAAGCATCAGCGCCCATCTGGCACTCTAGCTCAAGACCAAAGTCTACTCAATATTCAAGCCATGCTGGCTCAATTTAAGGAGCTAACACAATCGTCGGATGTTACTCAGGCTGAACTTGCTACAGCACTTAACACAACCACTCAAATTATTGGGGGTTTGTTAAAAAAGAATGAGGAATTAACTACGAATGAAAAACACTCTTTGCAATTAAAACAACGATTACCAATTCCCATTTTCTCTTGGGATTTGAATGACAAAGTGACTGATTTCAATGATGCTGCGACGCGGGTTTTTGGTTTCGAAATATCCGAGATTGTTGGTAAGTCTCATTTAGATCTGCTAGTTCCGCCGGAGCTTAAAGAGGAAGTCACCCATAAATTAAAAACAGTAAAACTGTATCCGGAAGGTTTGTTTAACCGCGGTCAAAATGTGACTAAAGATGGTCGACGCATCATTTGTGACTGGGTGAATTTTCCTCTGTATGACCAACAGGGTCGGAGCATTGGTACCGTAGCCGTAGCACAGGACATAACACGAAATCAGCTAGTCGAAGAACAATTTCAGCGCGCTGAAGCACGCTGGCAACACTATTGGGAGAGCATTCCTGATGGAATTGTTGAAGTTGATCTCAATGGAAACATCCTATTGGCCAATCGCGCTTTTTATCAGCAAAGCAAACATGCCAGTGCAGGTTCGAATAATTTATTAGACTATATGCCCGAGGAGCATCGTGCCACATTAAAACAAGTGATTAATAAAGCTAAATCCACAGCACTGCCACAGGCTTATGAGCTTCCGGTTATCAATAAGTCCCATGCGACTTGGTGGTCTAAACTCATCATTCCTGTAGTTAAAGATAATGAAATCTCCAGTTTGCTGATTGTAAGTTCTGATGTGACAGAGCGAAAAATGGCGTATCAAAAAATTGAACAGCAAGTGCAAGAACGTACACAAGTCTTGTTAAAGATTAACCAAGAATTGAAAGATGAAATTTATACGCGTAAGCAGATTGAAGCTTCACTCAGGGAAAGCGAAAGTCGTTATTATCGTTTAACCTCGATTTGTCCAGTAGGAATTTTTCGTGGTGATTCTAAAGGTCGTACGATTTATATGAATGAGCGCTGTGCAGAGATTGTAGGATTGCCGCTACATGAAGCATTAGGTTATGGGTGGTCTAAGACTATTCATCCGGATGATTTTGATCGAGTCATGAAAGAAACCTATCATGCCTGGGAGCATCAAATTTCCTATAAATCAAAACTGCGTCATTTGCATAGAGATGGTGCAGTGGTTTGGGTTATAGCCGAGTTTCTTAATGAAATAGATGATCATGATAATTTCAAAGGTTTTGTGGGCACCTTAACCGACATCACTCGCTTAATGCAGGCTGAAGAAAAGATTCATCAACATGAAGTAGAGTTAGAGCATCGCGCTCGTATTAACATGGTGGGAGAAATGATTTCTGGTATCGCACATGAAGTTAATCAACCATTAGCGATGATTGTCAATTATACCGCTGGCTGCTTGGAATATTTGCAACGAGAGGATGGCATCTCACCGAAGATTTTAGATATGATGCAGCGTGTTTTCGACCAAGCAGAACGGGCAGGTAAAATTATTCATCGACTCAAAGAGTTTTTGCGCAAAGGAACATTGGAAAAGGAACTACTAAACATTAATTCAGTGATTAATGATGTTGTGTCTTTGGTAGCTGGTGTTTTAAAACAAGCTAAAATTAACCTGAAATTAGATCTGAAAGAAACCTTGCCTGAAGTCTTCGCCGATAAAATTCAAATTGAGCAAGTGATATTGAATCTTATTCAGAATGCTAATGACGCCTTGAAAGAAGCTGACTGGATGTTCCGTAAGATCATTATTCAAACCAGACTTTCTGCGAATAGTCCTGCACAGCTTGAAATACGAGTTGCTGATACAGGGCCGGGCATTGAGCCCGATATTGCTGATAAAATTTTCGATGCCTTTTTCACGACTAAAGAAAAAGGAATGGGGGTTGGATTATCGATTTCCGCCACCATATTAGAAGTTCACGGAGGGAGAATTAGTTTGGATCGTGATTACAAGGAAGGTACGGCATTTATTATTACTTTACCTATTCAAGAGGTGTGAGCTATGAATGAAGACGCAATTGTTTATATTATAGATGACAACGAAGGAGTTACAGAGTCTTTATGTTGGTTGATTGAATCAGTGGGTTATAAAGTAGAAGTGTATAACAATGCGCGAAATTTCCTCGATAAGTATGATAGCTCGACAATTAGTTGTGCGATCGTCGATGTGCGCATGCCTGAGCTAAGCGGGCCTGAACTTCAGGAAGCTCTTTTAGAAAAAGGGTTTGAAATGCCGCTTATCTTCATTACAGGACATGCTGATGTGCCTGTAGCCGTACGTGCTATGAAGCTCGGCGCTATTGATTTTTTAACCAAGCCCACCAACAGTCAGGTTTTGCTTGAAACGATTAATAAAGCCATTCGTTTAGACATTCGCCGTCGTCAAAAGCAGGAGCAAAATGCCGAAGTGGTTAGTCGTGAAAAACGTTTATCACCACGTGAGCGTGAGGTCATGCATTTGATTGTGTCTGGTAAGCTTACAAAATCGATTGCAGACTGTTTGACTTTGAGTTTACGTACAGTTGAAATGCATCGCGCAAACATTATGAAAAAAATGGAAGTGAATAGCCAAGTTGAATTAACTTCTGTGATTCTGCGTAACGGATTAATTTCTGAAGATGAACTATGCGTGGCGGGTGCTTAAGATGCTTTGGTTTGAAAGTTCACTAGAGGCTTTAAATCAACGTTCTAAAAACACGTTGGCTGAGCATCTAAACATTTGCTTTGTTGAAATAGGCAGTGATTATCTCAAAGCTACAATGCCTGTTGATCAACGCACAGTGCAGCCGCTAAGAATATTAAACGGGGGTGCTTCTTGCGCCCTCATTGAAACTGCAGCCAGCACAGCGGCTAATGCTTGTATTGATCAAACCAAAGAATACTGTGTAGGTTTGGACATTAATGCCAATCATTTACGGGTAGCAACCGAAGGGAGTGTAGTGAGCGCGCTCGTTACTCCTGTTCATATTGGTCGAAAAACTCAAGTCTGGTCTGTTGAAATATCTAATGAGAAAGCACAAAAAATCTGCATAGGACGCATGACCATGATGGTGCTTGCTCGTGATAAGGTCTAATGGAAACGCACTGGATTTATATCATTGAATGCAGTAATGGCTGCTACTATTCCGGCTTTACTGTTGATCTAGAGCAGCGCTATCAGGCTCATATGGCTGGAAAGTGCAAGTATACAAGAAGTTTCAAACCCGTTAAGCTTGCGCAATCTTGGTGCCTTGAGCTTACAAGATCGCTTGCTTTGCGCATCGAAGCATTAATCAAAATGCAAACCAGACAGTTTAAGTGCCAGTTGATTCAACACCCGGTGTTGTTACGTCAACTGGTTTTAGATAAATTAGAAATTGATTTAGGAGAGAGTTGTGGCCTCCACCATTGATGAATTGACCATTGAATATTCCGAAGACGGCGTATTAACAGTTAAAGAGCTTGATAAGGTTGTTTTGAGTAAAGGTGCTTGGAGCACAGTGCTATTTAAATACCAAGATTGGGATCGAGCTAAAGAAGAATATGGTCCTGAGAAATACACTATTCGACGTTTTCAGAAAAAAAATGGTGAATATAAGCTTAAATCAAAGTTTAACATTTCTAGTAAAGATCAAGCGCTAAAATTGATTGATGCTTTGCAGAAGTGGATCGCTTAATTGACCTCATTAACACACACCAGTCGAAGTAATAACTGAGCAGCGTGATAAGGAACTGTTATGCAAGATTTACAAGAATTAAGTCAGCAGCTAGGTGTGAAACTCAAACTAAAGGCATGGACTCTTGCGCTAGCAGAATCCTGCACGGGAGGTTTGCTGGCCGCGATGCTCACACAAATACCGGGCAGTTCCGCGTGGTTTGATTGTGGAATTGTGAGCTATAGCAATAGCTCAAAAACTCAATTGCTGCATGTTCCTCAATCTGTTTTAACTGACCATGGTGCTGTGAGCTCTCAGACAGCGCGCCTCATGGCAGAAGGAATTTTGCGAACTAGTTCAGCTCAGATAGCTCTTTCAATTACAGGCATAGCCGGCCCCGATGGGGGTACTGCTGAAAAACCTGTGGGTCTAGTTTGCTTCGGCCTTAATGTTTTGGGTCATGCGACTCAAGTGCACGAGCAACACTTCCAGGGCAGCCGAGCTGAAATTAGAGAGCAAAGCGTTCGTTTTGCTCTTGAGTGGCTGCTTAGTTCTCTTGATAAGTAGAGTTATAACCCCAGAATTTTTCAAACCCGGTATGTTCTCTTTTTGTTTTCTATGGAATAATCGATGGAGTCAGGCTGGAGGTAGTCCTTGTGTTGTTTTACGAAATACACAAGGAGTGCCCCTGGTGGTGCATGTTAATTAATTAGGAGAATAAGATGAGGACAAGTGATAAAGCAAAGGCCTTGGAAGCAACTTTAAGTCAAATTGAGCGTCAATTTGGTAAAGGTACTTTGATGCGTTTGGGTGATGGAAATGCCTTACCGGATATTGAGGTCATTTCCACAGGTTCGATTGGTTTGGATATTGCCACGGGTGTGGGTGGCTTGCCTAAAGGCCGTGTAGTGGAAATTTATGGCCCTGAGTCTTCTGGTAAAACAACGCTCACTTTAGAGACTATTGCGCAATGCCAAAAGAATGGCGGGACAGCCGCTTTTATCGATGCGGAACATGCTTTAGATCCTATTTATGCTGAAAAGCTTGGTGTTAAAGTGGCCGATTTACTGGTATCTCAGCCAGATACAGGTGAACAGGCTTTAGAAATAGCAGATATGCTGGTTCGTTCTAATGCGGTCGATATGGTGGTGGTGGACTCTGTTGCGGCTTTAACTCCGCGTGCTGAAATCGAAGGTGAAATGGGCGATTCACATATGGGTTTGCAAGCGCGCTTGATGTCGCAAGCCTTACGAAAACTTACTGGAAACATCAAAAAATCAAATACTTTAGTAATCTTCATCAACCAAATTCGCATGAAGATTGGGGTAATGTTTGGGAACCCTGAAACAACCACTGGCGGTAATGCGTTGAAGTTCTATGCTTCAGTGCGCTTGGATATTCGCCGTACCGGTGCGGTGAAAAAGGGTGAAGAAATCATGGGTAGTGAAACTCGTGTTAAGGTGGTTAAAAATAAGGTCGCACCACCATTTCGCCAAGCAGATTTTGAAATTCTTTATGGCGAGGGTATTTCACGAGAAGGTGAACTAGTTGAATTAGGCGTGCAGTGCGATTTTGTTGAAAAGGCGGGCGCATGGTATAGCTATAGTGGTACGCGTATTGGCCAAGGTAAGGACAATGCTCGTCAATATCTTAAAGATCATCCTGAAATGGCGGCTGATATTGAGCAAAAAGTTCGTGCAAAACTTTTAAGTTCACCCAGAATTGTTAAAAATAACAAAGAGGTAGCAGAGGAAGTTGAGAAAATAGCCTAAGATAGCAGTTTGGGTTGGGCCTGCGTCTACAATAGACTTCTTGCAAAACCTTGACTAGCGGTCAATTTTTATGAAAAAATTTGATCTGAATCTTCATGTACAACCCATACACTCCGTTTCTTCGCTCATTTTTTTTACTAACTTGCCTCGCTATTCAGGCTTTGTAAGAGGTCTAATGCAGCTCAGCTCAGCATTCAGAATGACTGATATCAACCAAATAAAGGATTTCCGACGTTCATGCCTATCACTTGTATTCGTCAACTTGCCTTCAAACTTCTGGCCCGCCGCGAATATTCTTATTTTGAGTTAAAAACCAAATTCCAAAACAAAAAATTTTCACCGTCAGAAATCCGAGCTGAGCTTGGATTTCTGCAAGAAGAGGGCCTGCAAAGTGATGAACGCTTTGCCAAGGGCTTTACGAATGAGCGAATACGCTTGGGCTATGGGCCACGTGCTATTCGGTATCTCTTGGCTGAGCGTGGGGTTGCAGAGTCATTGATTGCCCGATATATCTCGGTATACTCAGAATCTTTTTGGCAGGAGCATCTGCAAGCAGTGCAGGAGAAACGATTTGGCAGAAGTGCTACGCCGTTTAATTTGGCGGAGAAAACTCGTCAGTACCGTTTTTTAGTGCAGCGTGGTTTTGACTCTCAAGCCGTTCATCGTTTATTGAAACAGGTTAGTTATGAACAGTAATGAATTGCGCCGGGCATTTCTGCAATATTTTGCAGATAATCGTCACCATGTCTTAGCTGGCAGCTCTTTAATTCCCAGCAACGATCCTACTTTACTTTTCACCAATGCGGGTATGGTGCAATTCAAAGATTATTTTTTAGGCCGCGAAGCGGCACCCTTTCCACGTATCACTACGGCGCAACCCTGTATTCGGGCTGGGGGCAAACATAATGACTTAGACAGCGTGGGTTATACCGCACGCCACCACACTTTTTTTGAAATGCTCGGAAACTTCAGCTTTAACTCTTACTTCAAAAAAGAAGCCATTGAATTCGCATGGAATTTTTTAATAATTTTTTTAAAAATACCAAAAGAAAAGCTTTGGGTGACTGTTTATAAAGATGATGACGAAAGTGCGGATCTTTGGATAAAACACATCGGTGTTGATCCTAAACGTCTTTCCCGCTGCGATGAAGATAATTTCTGGAGCATGGGCGATACAGGTCCCTGTGGTCCTTGTACCGAAATTTTTTACGACCATGGACCTGAGATTGCTGGTGGGCCTCCTGGCTCTCCTGAAGCAGAGGGTGATCGCTACATCGAAATCTGGAACTTAGTTTTCATGCAGTTTAATCGTGCTGCAGATGGCAATATGACGCCTTTACCTAAACCCTCTGTTGATACCGGGATGGGTATAGAGCGAATCGCCGCTGTATTACAAGGCGTGCACAACAATTACGATATCGACCTTTTTCAATCCTTACTACAAGCCTTGGCGCAAATAACAGGTTTTAAAAATACCAAAGACACTTCAATGCGCGTGATTGTCGATCATATCCGTTCTGCGTCATTTTTAATTATGGATGGTGTGGTGCCCAGCAATGAAGGGCGTGGTTATGTATTGCGCCGAATTATTCGGCGTGCGTTACGCCATGGACACAAGATCGGACAAGCCCAATCTTTTTTTTACAAGCTTGTACCAGCCTTAGTTAAAGTGATGGGTGAGGCATATCCTGGTCTCGTAAAAGCACAAGCACACATAGAAGAATCCCTTTTGCGCGAAGAGCAACAGTTCGCTTTAACCCTGGCGAAGGGAATGAAGTTATTTGAGCAGGCGCTGGAGCAAATCACGGCGAAACAGATTTCAGGCGAGATCGTTTTTCAACTCTATGACACCTATGGCTTTCCTCCTGATTTAACAGCTGACATGGCGCGCGAGCGGGGCTTAAGTATCGATGAAGCAGGTTTTGCCCATGCTATGGATAAGCAGCGCCAGCAATCACAGCAAGCCAGTCAATTTGGTGTCGATTACAACAAGGTCATCGACTTTAAAACCGCAACTCAGTTCGTGGGCTATACAGTTCAAGAAGCTGCGGTAAAAGTATTATATTTACTGCGCGAGCAGGGTGCTGTTGACGAGTTAAAGCTCGGAGAACAAGCGGTCGTTATCTTAGATCAAACACCGTTCTATGCAGAGTCGGGCGGTCAGGTGGGAGACAAAGGTTATTTGGAGTCTGCGGACGTATTTTTCACCGTTTTTGATACGCAGAAGCAAGGTGATGTTTATTTTCATCATGGAGAATTAACACGTGGAAACATAAGATTGGGTGACCAATTAAAAGCACGAGTTGATGATTCGCGTCAGGCAATTCGCTTGAACCATTCCGCTACGCATTTACTCCATGCAGCTTTGCAAGAAGTTTTAGGAACACATGTTAGCCAGAAAGGTTCTTTAGTGGACGTAGAACGTTTACGTTTTGATTTCACCCATCCCAAGGCGCTTACTAAAGAACAACTAAAAACTATTGAGCATTTAGTTAACTTACAAATACGCTTGAATACTTGTGTTCAAGTTGATGAAATGGATATAGAAAGTGCTAAGAAAACGGGGGCGCAAGCCTTATTTGGTGAGAAGTACGGCGCTAGCGTTCGAGTCGTTTCAATGGGTCCTTTCTCTAATGAACTGTGTGGCGGAACACATGTTGACCGTACTGGTGATATTGGCTTATTTAAAATTACGGCTGAATCGGCTAGTGCTGGTGGCGTGCGACGTATTGAAGCTGTATCAGGCCAAGCCGCTTTACTCTGGCAAGATGCTGAATTGGCTAAACTACGCCAAGAACTAGATTCAAGTGGTGAGCGTTACCGTTCCCTTGAAAAACAGCTAACGCAACTGAAGCAAAAAATGATTAATCAGCAGTTTGAAGAATTAGTTCTTCAGGCCAAAGAAATTAATGGCTTCGCAGTCCTCGCAGTCATTTTAGGTGAAATTGAAATTGAGTTCCTGCGCAATATGTTGGATCGTCTGCGTAAGCGCTTAGGTCAGTCAGCTATTTTGCTCGCCTCTACTTTGAATGGGCGTGGCCAATTAGTGGCTGGTGTTAGTCCTGAGCTTATCCCATTTTTTACGGCCTCTGACTTGCTTAACGAAGTTATTAAGCCTTTGGGTGGGAAGGGCGGCGGTCGTCCAGAATTAGCCCAAGGAGGAGTTGAGCAAGTTGAACATTTAGCGGAAGCTTTAACCAAGATTTATGCCTGGGCGCTGAAAAAAATATTAGGGTAAATACGGGGAACTAGTGTTAGAATAGAAAACTTTTTGGCCGGGAAGGAAGGCCCAGAATAGATCCAAAAGCAGCACAAACTGAGTAAAAAATTGCCTATCAGTAGGTAGCTTTTAAGAAAATGTTAATATTCATAGGGTAATATGGTGAATAGGTAACTATCTAGATATGTAGGATAGGAAGTAAAGGAGGATAGAATGCTCATTTTAACCAGACGTATTAGCGAGTCCGTTATCATCGGCGACAATGTAAAAGTGACAGTTTTAGGTGTTAAAGGCAACCAGGTTCGCTTAGGAATTGATGCTCCTAAAGATGTTTCTGTACACCGTGAAGAAATATATGCCCGCATTCAACAAGAAAAGACCGACGATAATTCTTAATTAGCGTTAATCGCCATATAAAAAAGATCATTCAATATGATCTTTTTTTTGTCCAGCGAGCTTCACCCGATGAGCTTTGCTACCGATAAAGAATTTTTGTTAAATTCTCTTCTAAACTTGTTTCACCCACACCAATTTTCTGCAATAAAAATCTGCTAGAAATATAGCTCTCTTAGCTCAAGATGCGAAGTTTTAGGTTTTAGCTTGCGAGCAGTGGCCTGATGACATTCCGCAAAAGCGAAAGAATAGTTTGGCTCTTTCGAGCTTTTGTGATTGAGAGAAGCGGGCTAATGCGACCTCAAGATGGAACTTACAAC
>JBDNGR010000398.1:0-1476 GCA_041689165.1 Coxiellaceae bacterium | reverse complement strand
TTAGTAGGAGAATCTAAATTCTTAGAAGAATTTTCTAGATCAGGCGAAGCTGGATTTTGCTCTTGATATCTTTCTTTATTTGCAGTTCTATCCACATCATTAAGAGCAAGTTTTTCTTTTGTTTGAGTGTTATTAGGATCATTTAAGAAATTATATGCAGCATTTGCTCTAGCTAAAAGAGCAGTTCTTTGTTCTGCAGTTAGTGACTTATCTTTCCTCATGCTATCACCATATTTTCTTGCAGCAATTACATCTTGCGCCTTTTCAAATAGCAAATGCAACACTTTGATGATTTTGTAGCTTTAATTTTTAGATAGAATGATCTAGATAACGTTGCACGAGCCAGATGCTTTAGATAGACTCAGTGTTTACAACAACAAACGAGGTATCTATGTTTAAAAAACGTAAGCATCTGACCCAAGATGAAAGATGGCATATTTTTATGCTGAATGGAAGTGGAAATTCGCTAAGAAGTATTGCAAAGAATTTAAATCGTGATCCAAGTGTTATTTCTAGGGAGTTAAAGCGTAACTCGACAAATGGCGCTTATCGACCTATGAGAGCGCATGCTCAATATTGTAAACGTAAGCTAAGTGCCGCCTCCATTCCCAGAGTAATGACGCTTGAGCTTCAAGCGATCATTCGATCGAAGCTAGAATTAGCCTGGAGTCCTGAGCAGATATCAGGTAGACTGAAGGCTGATGGAATTGCTTCTGTGAGTCATGAGAGTATTTACAAGATGATCTGGAAGGCAAAAAAGAATGGAGATGAGCTCTATAAATTTCTCCGCCATAGTGGCAAGAAGTATAACAAACGTAGTGGAAAGAATTCAGGTAGAGGGTTAATTCCTAACCGTGTTGATATTGAGTTACGAGATAAAATAGTAGAAGCAAAATCAAGAATTGGCGATTGGGAGGCTGACACCGTAATCGGCGCCAATCACAAGGGCGCTATAGTAACTTTAGTTGATAGAATGTCAAAATTCTCTCTCTTCACATTAGTACCAGACACAACCAAAGAGTCAGGAACGCAAGCAATTAAGCAGTCTGTAAGGGGTATAAAACACAATGTGCAAACCATAACCATTGATAACAGTAAAGAATTTGCTGGGCATCAGGAGATTTCGAAGAGTCTTAATGCTTTATGCTTTTTTGCCAAACCCTACCATTCATGGGAACGAGGGTTAAATGAGCATACTAATGGATTATTGCGGCAGTTTGTTCCAAAGAAATCTAATTTTGAGCATTTTTCTCAAGAGGATATTGACTTCGCTCAAAATTCACTGAATAATAGACCTCGAAAGGTGTTAAATTACAAAACACCTGCTGAGATATTTTTTAAGCATAGCAGTGTTGCATTTGCTGCTTGAATGGGCCATTTTAAAAGAAGATTTTTCAAATAAATAATTGATGAAGCCTTCTGTTTGTCTTAATCTTAAACCAAATAAACACCTAATTTGGTAGCATATAAAAATAG
>JBDNGR010000397.1:0-2135 GCA_041689165.1 Coxiellaceae bacterium | reverse complement strand
CGAAAGAGCCCAACTATTCCTTCGCTTTTGCTCAATCCTCATCGGGCCACTGCTCGCACACTGAAACTTAAAACTTAGCACCTCGAGGTACGATGGGTATAGTAAAACTCGATCTCTTTATGTAAAGAGTCTTCGCTCATCGAAATCAACGTGTTCTATATTGTGGAATAGCTAAAAATCAGTTTGCCAGTTTTATGGAGGCCATTTGTTTTAATTTAAAACGGCTGATGGTTTTAAACTGCTTTTGTGGCTAATGAAGCGGCAACGGCAACGGGCATGGACTCGTGATCACTCGAATGGTTAGGGGATACGCCGCTGGGGGAAGTGGCACGTTTGAATAGGCCGATGGCTTCAGGATGAGCCTTTGCTCGGGTTCGTTTAAAAGAGGGTAAAGCATTCGTAAATGCCTATCTTTATTCGGACTTCGCTGCGGCATTTGATCTCCAGTAGCGATGTATGCCGGTTAAATCGATTTCTTTTTTATTGAGACGAATTAAATAATCTTCAATCACATTTATTGCTTAGGTATTCACGAGCAAGTTTCGTTGTCAGACCAGTTGGGCTTTCTATCGCTATACCTCTCGACTCTCAAGATGCGAAGTTTTAAGTTTCAGCTTGCGAGCAGTGGTCCGATGAGGATTGAGCAAAAGCGAAGGAATAGTTGGGCTCTTTCGAGCTTTTGTGATTGACGAAGCGGGCTAATGCGACGTCAAGATGGAACTTACAACTCGCAGCTTGGGGTACGAGAGGTATATACCAACTTTTTTTGCAGCATACTGGTGGTTAATTCTAATATTTCATTTAGCTCTAAATCTTTTTGGTTACGAGTCTTGGTCTCTGCTCGCTTTTTTAGAATTGCGGACAGGATTTCAGGATAAGTAGTAACTAATTTGAGTTTGTGAATGCTTGCTATGGTGTGAATACGTTCTAGTGTTTTGTCTTTAAGTACAGAAAATAGATAAGCTCTTTGCTCTTTTCTGGTTGCTTTGAACGGCCCATCTTCTTTGCTCTTGAACAATTTGTGAATTCTATTGAGCACGCTAAGCTTTTTTAAATAAAAATATCGCCTAGCTAGTTTGTTATCTAGTCTTTGGACGCATTCGGAAACATTATCCATGCCTGGAACTTCATAAATACTGTCTGTCAGTGAAGCCAGTTTTCTGTACTTGCTGTATTTGATAAGCTGTAAATAAAGTAGCATGTCCCTTACTGCAATAACGCTGTGTGGCGCAATTTTTCTGGAGACATAGTTTTCTATGTTGAGCTTCGTGGCAGAATTCATGGTTTCTCTCCAATAATAATCCTAAAAACCGTAGTTGAAATTTACTGCGAGCGTCGACTGAACTGAAGCTGATGGGCTTTTCCCGAAAACTTTTCTCAGCGCAGTGGTGGCTACTGCTTTCAAAATAATTTTCAAAAAAACCGGAATCTTCAACCCAGTAGCCTTTCTCGCTACGATTCCAACTGCCGTTTTTAGGTTGAATGGAAATATGCTTTTACACTTAAACCATAGATAAGTAGCGTCAAGTTTTCAATTAGCTATTTTTCCAGTAGAAATTATACTCAAGTATGCTGTGTGTAAGTAGGTTAAGTCTGCATTGTATTGGTAATCTTACTAAGTAGACATTTTGTAATCTAAGGCTAATCCACACTTTTTCTAACGCCTTCTGGCCGCCAGGAGGGAGAAATAACATCAGGTGTAGCAATGCTTTGATAGCAGCTACCGTTAACAATCGCAGTCTTGCCGAACTTCTCTTGAATTTGATCCACCACTTTGTTGATGTCTTCGCGCTTTGTATCCGGTGTAGCAAATAAGTCGAGTTGTCCCTGATTTCGTTGTGGATTGTAAGCCGTAATTTGGCACTGAATAACCACCGACTTATCCCACAGCGTATTAAAAAAATCGTAAGCGAAGTTATAGATTAATTGCCCGTCAGCGGTTGGTAAAATTGTTTTGAAGTGTGCGCCAAGCCAGCCATCCGGAGTTTTAATGCCGAAGCTAAACCACTGTGCTGTTTTGTGATGAGCGCGTAATCTTCTGCCCACTTTGTCAGCCATATGTGCAATATAAGAAAGGATCACTGTTTTATCTTTTGTTTGGGGTGGCAATATTTTGCCGTGACCCAACGACTTGG
>JBDNGR010000396.1:0-1574 GCA_041689165.1 Coxiellaceae bacterium | reverse complement strand
ATCACCGAAGCAAAATTTTGCGTACCGCGATGCGCTATAACCACTTGTTTTTTACGTTTATTGACGAAAATGCTACCGACATAGCCATTAGCTGGAGTGACCAATTCTTGTAAGTCCCAACCGAGCTTATAAAGTTCGGCTTGCGCTCTATGACTCGCCGCAAGTCGACCCACTATCAAATCATCACGATCAATGGCTATCGACAGTAAGGCATAATCACGTGAAGTGGGCGGTGGCGGTAAAACAGCTTTAGAGGTACCGCTATGCGTTTCAGGTCGCAGACTGCTGAGTATCAGTAGCGCAGGACTAGTCGTAGCGCTTGAATGCTTTTCGGCTTCAAGTGCCGCTAAGCACGCACGGTGCTCCGCTTCGGCGATGAGTCTTGCTTTTGCATCAGCCGCCGCACGAGCTGCGGCCTCTTCAGTCAGGCGCCGTTCTGTAGCCGCCAAAGCTGTGGTAGCTGAACTGAGATGACTCGTTATAGTTTCTAACTGACTGGTCAGCGCGACATGCGTGTCAGTGACCTGGCTTAAGCTCGCTAATTGTGCTTCGCTACGTAAACCGATCCCCGCTACCGCAGCGGTGGTTTGCGTGAGTGCCGTGGCTGTAGCCGCTAATGCTAAAGCACTTTCTGTAGCACTTTCTGTGCTGGCTGTGGGTGCAACACCAGCACTGGCTAAACCATCTTCCTCCATCGACACATTGATAGACGCTAAGCGAGTCCGCTTCAACCAATCCGCATTCGGCCATTTGTTGAGAATATCCACCACATAAGTTTTATGCTCTTTCACTCTTAAAAAATTGGCCATCGCTACAGCAATCGATTGCACTTTAGCATCACTGTGCTGCATCAACTCGGCACACGCAATCGCGGCACAATAACGCACCGGCGCATTGCCGCCTTTAAAGCGCTTGCCATCGAGACCCATTTTTACTAATTCAAATAAAGTGGTACTACTCCCTTCTAACACCGCATAACGAATATCATCACGCGCCGCGTACTTAGCTATCTCCGCTAAAGCCATCGCCGCTGCTTGAGCAAAGCGTGGATTGTGAGATTTAACAACCGTCTTCACTGTTTCACGATGAATTTGCTCTGCCATGAAATGCTTTAAATCATGCACTTGCTTAATGAGCTCAGCGACCGCACTATGCTCCACTATCGCTCCAGCTCCAGCACTTGCTCCAACTCCTGCACCACCGGCGGCTGCCGCCGGTTCATCTTTTAACTGCTCTGACCACTCAATAATAAAATGACTCAGCTGTCGTACATACTTCACTTGCCAATACCAGAGCAGTGGAAAACGACCCAGCAGCGTGCTCGTTTCTGTTACAAACAGGGCATAGTTTTCACCTTTAAAAGCCGCCACAGCACGACATAGGGTTACAAAATCACTGCCATTGGTGTTGAGTTGATTTAAACATTCCCAGATGCAATCGATTTCAAACCCAATCGCCACATCATAAAGCCCCGGTTCTGCTTTGGACCAGCGGCTTTCACCTAAACTTTTAATTTGCTTTAAAGCTTCTTTATGCGCATCAACGATCGTTTGAAAGATTTTTTTAGCTTCGGT
>JBDNGR010000395.1:0-5105 GCA_041689165.1 Coxiellaceae bacterium | reverse complement strand
TTGTGATTGAGGAAGCGGGCTAATGCAACGTCAAGATGGAACTTACAACTCGCCGCTTGGGGTCGAGAGGTATATGCCTTATATGCACAGTGAATCGAAAGAAATTCATGAGCTGGCTCTAAAGCTATTCAGCCAGCCAGGCTTAGAAGAAAATGTGGCTTATGAATTGAAGCATAAAGCTATCATCGATCGTTTTGGTCGTTATCCACATCGTAATATCGTACTGGGGCGTACTCCTACCGAAGAAGAAATCGAATTTTTACGACTACCTAACTCTAGTTTTTAATTCAGGAATTCTTTGTTAGCTATTACTCGCGCATAAATCGCGATTTTCAAAAAACCTGCGTCGGCACTTGTAACTGCAAGTCAAAGTGGGTACAGAAGATTTATTTACAGTTCTCCAGGTGGGGGGTCTTTCTGCTTCTGCTGCGCCCACCGGTATTGCAGCTTTTTCATTTCACGATAAGATAGCATTGTTTTTAGCTAGAGGAAAATGAACCATTTATGCAGCAAAATGAAGCCTTGAGTTTATTAAAGATGGGGAAAAATATCTTCCTCACCGGCGCTGCTGGTGCAGGCAAAACCTATTTGTTAAACAAATATATTAAATACCTTAAAGAAAATAATGTGGGTGTTGCAATCACTGCATCTACAGGCATTGCTGCAACGCATTTGCAGGGTACAACTATCCACTCCTGGTCTGGAATGGGTGTGAAAGATAGTCTCACTACACAAGATTTAGAACAATTACTGACTAAAAGTCGCATAAAGCGTAATTACAAAAAAACCAAAGTGCTGATAATTGATGAAATATCGATGTTGCATAAACATCAGCTGGATATGTTGGACGTTATCGCCCGTTATCTTCTTGGTGTTGATAAAGCTTTTGGCGGTCTTCAAGTCGTTTTGTGCGGTGATTTTTTTCAATTGCCACCTGTATCGTCGGGTGGTTTGATCGAAGAAAGGCAGTTTGCTTTTGAAGCACCCAGTTGGAATGATGCGGACTTCCATGTCTGCTACTTGCATGAACAACATCGTCAAGGTAGCGATCCCTTGCTTGCAGTCTTAAATGATATACGCAGCGGTACAGCGGGAGAGCACACCAAAGTTCCGTTGAGAACTCGTTACAAAAAAGAACCGCAAGGTGACACAAAAGCCACAAAACTATACTCACGCAACATCAATGTAGATGCAATTAATGAGCAAGAGCTTGCAAACGTTCAGGGACAGGAAAAAATATTTACCATGGCAACGAGGGGTTTCAGTGCGCTGGTAGAGGGGCTGAAAAAGAGTTGCCTTGCTTTAGAAAGGTTGAAGTTAAAAGTCGGTGCTGAAGTTATGTTTATTAAGAATGATACTGCAGCCAGATATGTTAATGGTACTCGCAGTACTGTTATAGGTTTTGATAAGAATGAAGGCTGGCCAATTGTTAGAACCTACGATGGAGAAGTTATAGTCGCGCAACCAGAAGAATGGAAGTATGAAGATAATGGAGCCGTACGCGCGAGTCTTACCCAAGTGCCACTACGTCTTGCTTGGGCGATTACCATTCATAAAAGCCAGGGTATGACACTGGATGCAGCAGAGATAGATTTGGGCGATGCCTTTGAGCCTGGTATGGGGTACGTCGCATTATCAAGAGTGCGGAGTTTGAGCGGATTAAAATTAATGAATCTTAATGAGATGGCATTAAAAGTACATCCTAAAGTTCTTCAACATGATCAGATTTTCAAAGATAGTTCGGCTGCAGTAGTTAATTATTTACAAACATTATCTGAAGCAGAAAGGGCAGAATGCCAAAGAAAAACACTAATAGAGCGCTTTGGTGGCGATAAGAGCAAAGTAATCGTTAAGGAAAAAGTCAGAGTAAAAAAGAAAATAGCAATTCCTACGCATATGACAACGCTAGCAATGTTAAACGAAAGCTTATCACTTGAATCAATAGCTGAAAAACGGGGGCTATCTTTTGGAACTATCATAACCCATATAGAAAAGCTAAAAAACTTACAGCAGATTGATAGTTCTCTTATAGAAAATTTAAAAGATGTGTTTCCCAAAAATGACTTCGATCTTATCTTTTCAGAATTAAAAAAATCTGAAGATGGGAAGCTAAAACCCATTTACGATAAATTTGAAGGGAGGTACTCTTATAACAGTATTCAGCTTGTGAGATTATTTGTGCTTTAGAATATGAGGTAATTAAGAGCTATTTAGTAGGTTTTGTGTGCGCAAAATCTAGAATTGTGGCCGAAAGAATTGCTTCTTTTGAATATTACTCATTATATTGATTGGTTTTTCTGCCAAAGGAGGAAGTGAGCGACATACGTAATTGGCCAATCCATTTCTAGCTACTCGGCATTTTACTCTTAAGCAGTTAAGGTGCTGAGTACTTTAGAGTAAAATGCCGAGTAGCTAGAAAATAGTTGCCGCGCTTGCGAGTCAATTTTAGTCAGGAGACTAAAATTAATCACGAGCTTAGCGGCACACTTGGTGTGATACTCTTTCCAGGCGCCAACCACCCGACCTTTTGTTCAGACCGTTCGCTGTTCGCGAACAGCGAACAGCTATGCTATTTTTTCCATAGGCTTCTATAAAATTGTATTATTGTATCCTGTCACAATCGCCCGGGAAGTATGCTTGAGTAATTAAGCTTGATAATTTTTTTGAAAAAATTCAAAAATTGCTTGACATCACCCTCGTTCAGACAGCAAGAAAGCTGGGGGTTAATTTCTATCGATACGTTTATGACAGGGTTATCAAAAAACTTGAAATGCCATCATTGGCTGAATTGATTTTGCTTAAAGCACAACAGATCCCGAACTCGACATAATTTTATTAGCATTATGACTATGATTATCACATGCTGATATGCCTGTTTGCGATTGATTTTGGCTCAATTGAGCAGGGTTCCCCCCGGCGCTTGTGACAGGATACTAATTAATCAATTATTGGTATGGTAGTGCAATTGATAAAGCAGTGGTGCGATTGGTGTAATTAATGAAGACTGCTCGCTGCGAGTCTGGATTGTTATTTCTGCTTCGTAAGCCAGGCTTTCGTCAAATGCCGATATTATAAATATTTAATAATAACCATATGTTACATGTTTTGATCGATAGGCCTTGGTTGAGATATGGCACAAAATATGCATTTAGACATTCTGTGCCATTATTTTTGCTGACAAAATATGGCACAAGATTTACATTTACATATCTTGTGCCATATTGGGCTAGTAATGAAAGAGTTCCCTTTTGTTGGAAGAGTAAATGAATTAAAGAGCTTAGTAGACCTTACTCAAAAAAGATCATCAAGCCTTATCGTTATTCGTGGAAAACGAAGAGTTGGTAAAAGTAGATTAGTAGAAGAGTTTGCGAAAAATTATCGTTTTCTGCGTTTTGCTGGGCTTTCTCCCACTGAGTAAACAACAGCTCAATCTCAAAGAGAGGAGTTCTCTAAACAACTTTCACTTAATCTTAATACCGCTCAGATTATCGCCAATGATTGGACAGACTTATTCTTATCTTTAGCAAGGGAAGCACAGCAGGGAAGAGTTATTATTGTATTCGATGAAATTTCTTGGATGGGTTCAAAGGATTCAGACTTTTTTGGGAAATTAAAAAATGCTTGGGACCTTGAGCTGAAAAAAAATCCTGAATTGATCTTAATCTTGTGTGGAAGTGTTTCAGCCTGGATTGAAGAAAATATTTTACGCAGTACAGGTTTTGTAGGGCGTCTGTCTTTAGTGTTGAATTTAGATGAATTGAGTGTTACAGAGTCTAATCAATTGTTGAAAGAAATTCGATTTCGTGGAGAAGCTTATGAAAAGTTTAAAATCTTATCTGTTACAGGTGGAATACCGCGGTATTTAGAGGAAATTAAACCTGACCGTCTTGCCGATGAAAATATCAAAGATCTATGTTTCACAAAACAGGGCGTATTATTTAGAGAGTTCCAAGAGATTTTTGTAGATATATTTGCACGGCGTAGTGAAACTTATAAAAAAATTGTGGAAACCTTGGTTGATGGAGATAAGGATTTCACAGGTATTTCAGCTGATCTAAATATGACCAAAAGTGGCAATTTAAGTAAATACCTTGATGATTTAATTCAATCGGGGTTTATTCGGCGTGATTATACTTGGAATATAAAGTCTGCTAGAGAATCTGCTCTTGGCCATTATCGGTTATCTGATAATTATCTGCGCTTTTATCTCAAATATATTGAGGTCAATAAAAACAAAATAGAGACTAAACACTTTGACAGTCAGCCTTTATCAGTTCTTCCAGGGTTTAGCAGTATTATGGGTTTGCAGTTTGAGAATTTGGTTTTGAATAATCGAGACTTTATCTGGAAGAAACTGAATATTCATCTGGGTGATATTGTGACAGATAATCCTTATTTTCAAAGAGCGCAAATAAGAAAAAAGGGTTGTCAGATAAACTATTTAATTCAGACAAAAATCAATGTCCTTTATGCATGTGAAATTAAGTTTTCAAAGGAATAAATTAAGCCTGCAGTTATTAGCCAAATGAAAGAAAAAAATAGCTAATTTTCATTTGCCAAGAGGGTTTTCAATTATGCCGGTGTTGATTCATGTTAATGGCGTTTCTGATAGTGTCAGTGATGCGCAATATTTTAGTCATATAGTTAATTTTTCGGAATTGCTGAGCTAGTTTATGATATCAGCTTAGGTTGGTTTGATAGTGCCTATATTTATTGAGTTAGCCAATCAAAGTGTTTGAGTGTTATTAGAAGTTAGTGATAATGAATTCTTATAAAAATATGATTATCGTCCGTGTACAAATCTGACGTTCGAAAATTGCTTTCATTTTACTTAGATTGTCTTCAAGAACAAGATTTGCGTGGTCTTAGGCTAATCCCCCCATTATTAATGGAGTTCAGAAGTAGAAACTAAATTGCTCCATATAGTTCACGCAAAATATTATGTCTCTAGCGAGCGAAATGAAAGATAGTATTAAAGAAAAAATAAATGTAGACACTGAAGAAGAGCTAATGATGGTGAAAGTGGCCGATTATTTTTTGAAAAATTACGATGAGCAGCTATAATACGACAATCCACCGACCTCAAAGAACTCAGACGGCTTCAG
>JBDNGR010000394.1:0-5542 GCA_041689165.1 Coxiellaceae bacterium | reverse complement strand
GAGGAATAGTTATTCTATTTCAAGCTTTTTGTGATTGAAGAACGCCTCAAAGTCGACTTAAGGTGGAAGCCTAGCTTCAGATATTGAGGTGCGATGGGTATATACTCATCGTATCTCAAGATGCGAGTTGTAAGCTTCATCTTGACATCGCAGTAGCACGCTTCCTCAATCACAAAAGCTCGAAAGAGCCCAGCTATTCCTTCGCTTTTGCTCAATCCTCATCGGGCTACTGCTCGCAAGCTGAAACTTAAAACTTCGCATCTTGAGCTACGATGGGTATATAACTTAACAATTCGGGATAGTTTTGTACTTCATTAATCACGGCACCTTCCGGATGCTCGCGCAAAAACGAACGTGGATCACTTTTGATAAGATTCAGCACATCTGGATTTTCCAGATTAACATCAGGCTTAGCTTTAAACAGATGACAAACTAAGGAGGTCTTACCCGATTGGCGAGGGTCAATCAAAGCAACCACAGGGAATTGATCAGGCATCTTTTTAACTAAGGGCTCGATATCACGCTTCAAATAGACCATAGCCACCCCCCCATACTTTAGCGATTTGAAGTTCAACTTCAAATCGCTAAAGTACCGGCTATGCTTGGGTTATGGTCAAGAAAGCCGGCCTATTTACCCCAAGCAGGCTCTTGAACACTGCCCTCAGAGGCCGGGAGGCGTAAGGTGATATTGCCATCAGCAGAGACCAAAGCTAGCACCCCACGACCGCCGTATTCAGTCGCGTAAATCGCCATTTTACCGTTAGGCGCAAGGCTGGGTGATTCATCATGGCCGGCACGGGTTAGCATGCGCAATTGGCCACTCGCTAGGTTTTGTCGCGCAATGGTGAAACCACCCTCACGATGCATGAAAATAATATTTTGCCCATCTGGAAAGAAGGAGGCTTTGGCGTTGTAGTCACCTTGGTAGCTAAGGCGTGAAATTTGACGACTGCCAAAATAGTAACGATAAATTTGTGGGTTACCGCCACGATTAGAAGTGAATACCAATGATTGCCCGTCAGGTGCAAAATTCGGCTCCGTATCAATGGAATAACCCGTGGTTAGAGGAACCAACTGACCACCCGATAAATTCATGGTGTAAATTTTCGCCGTACCTGTTTTGCTTAATACGACAGCTAATTTACTACCATCCGGTGAAAAAGCCGGGGCGCCATTAATACCCGGTTCACGACTGATAACGCTACGAGTGCCAGTCGCTACATTCTGCATATAAATACCGGCACGATGATTTTCAAAAGAAACATAAGCAATTTTAGAAGCATCGGGTGACCAAGTCGGCGACATAATCGGTTCGTAAGAGCGCAACAAAGGACGCGGATTGAAGCCATCTGCATCAGCAATCGTTAGAGTATAAACAGAGGGTTGACGAACCACGCGTTGCACTAACACATAAGCAATATGCGTTGAAAAAACCCCTTTCACGCCGGTGAGTTTTTCATAAATTAAATCACTGATGTGATGCGCAAGTTTACGCGTATCACTTTCATTAACATCGAATTCATCGCTCAACATAACCGCACTTTTATTGTTAGCCCCTTTAGCCCCGCTGTAAATATCAATCAACTCAAAACGAAGTTTGTAATGACCACCACTGCCTTGGATGGAACCGACCACCAAATTACTCGCTCCTTGATTGCGCCAGTAATCAAAATCAACTTGCTGCACGCTATGTGGATCTTGCGAACCGGGTTTAAGACGAAATTGACCACTGTTTTTTAAATCATTACTGATGACTTCACTAAAGCCTTGGTTGCCAGGCACCATCAACTCAGGTTGTGCGAAAGGTGCAATGGCGATGGGAGTAGCAGCATTCACACCTTTGGTTAATTCCAAGTCCAAAGCAGCTTGAGCAGGTAATACAAAAATTGTTAATAAAATGAGCAAAGATTTGATATGGCGCATGGCAATTCCTCTAAAAAATATCGTGGCATCTTAACATGGAGATTAAACTAAGCGTAGGTTGGACGTAGGGGCGGGGCCCTGTCCCCGCCCTCTCAATTTTATACCCATCGCACCTCAAGAGGCGAAGTTTTAAGTTTCAGCTTGCGAGCAGTAGTCCGATGAGGATTGAGCAAAAGCGAAGGAATAGTTGGGCTCTTTCGAGCTTTTGTGATTGAGGAAGCGGGCTAATGCGACCTCAAGATGGAACTTACAACTCGCCTCTTGAGGTGCGATGGGTATATCGATGCCATTTATTACTATTGATTCAACTGAAAGAGGGCAGGCAGCGACTATTCACACAGTGCCTGCCCCGGCGTCTCACCCCTGCACCACACCCTCAGGCCGGAAACTTAAGCGTAACTCGCGGAAGCTATCGAAAAGGCGTGCTTCTTTCGGTATAGGCAAAGGAGAAGCTTTCATCACCGCTTCACGCGCTGAACGATCAAGCACCGGATCGCCGCTGCTGTGTAACATTTCGACCTTTAGTACAGCACCCGTCGGAGCCAGTTTAATGAGGAGTCGGCAATACATATTCGGAGTGGTTTCTGGTGGCACAATCCAATATTGGCTGATAGCGGCAATAATTTGCGATTTGTATTCATCTAAGGCGCCTTGTAGCTGTAGCGCTTGATGCGACTCTTGTGCCGCTTTTTGTAACTGGCTACGTTCACTCGCCAACTGCTCTTGCCATAATTTTTGCTGCAGCGCTTTAGCCTGGGATGCCGCTTTTTGTTGCTGTTCTTTTAGCTTCTTCTGTTCAGCTGCCAGTTGCTGCTGCATAAGCTTTTGCTGTAATTGTTGTGCTTTTTCGGCATTAAGCTTTTGTTGTTTGAGCTTCTCTTGTTTTTCCTTTAAGGCTTTGGTCTTGAGTTCAGCTGCGGTCGGTTTAGGCGTGACTTTAGGTGCGGCTTTAGCGACCTCAGTCTTAAGTGGTTTTGCGGCCTCTGCTTTCTTTTCTGGGACTGGCTTAGGTTTGACTTCAGCTTTAGGCGCAGGCTTTGGCTCAGGTTTTGCTTTGGGTTCGGGCTTAGGCTCTGGTTTGGGTGGTATTGGCTTAGGCGTTGGTTTTTCTACTGGTTTAGCCACTTTCTGTGGTGCTTGGGTGCTGACTTTTGACTCGCTTATAGCCACGGCGGAGATGACCTGCACATTGGAGTTCAAACCGTATTGACGTGGCGCCTCATCAGACCATTGATGGATGATCACCCAAAGCAAAATCAGATGCAAAATCACAGCCATAATGAGAGGGATTAAATAAGGATTTCGCTGTCGCATAGTAGCTGCATTATGCCTGAAGAAATAACTTTGGTCTAAGGGGCAGAAGCCTGATTATTTCGTGCAAAATAGCGATGTAATTGCTGAAAAGCCGCGCGTAATTCATGCTCATTAAGCTTAGCACCCAGTAGCGGTTCTGCGGCTCGCGTCGTAATAGCATAGTTACCCTGTGGATAGAGGCGTGTAACCCGCTCATCATTTAAAATTGCATAATCGATGTAGCTGCTCGCAATAAAAAATGGCATAGGCTGCGGGCTCAATAGCGGTGACCCCACGCTGTAATCGACATAAGGATTTTGGCAGCCTAATACCTCTTTGATGAAAAAAGGTGCTACATCATAGTGCGTGCTTAAGCTTTCAATGGTACGCGGTGGTTGCTTGGGTCTGTATAAAATTAAGGGGACATGTAACTGCCAATTGGTATAGGCACTAACATGTCCCCAATAATTTTTATGACTATCGTTAAATTCTTCACCATGATCAGCGGTGATTAGTACAATGGTGTTATCCAACAATTTACGAGCTTTTAAGCCATTTAGAACTTCACCAACCAAAGCATCAACAAAATGGGCAGCATTGTAATAGCGATTTAAATAAGGAATAGGGTCACTTTTTTCATCCAGATAAGAACGATTACAAAGCTTAATTGCAGGCTGAAAAATTTGCGGGTAAGGCGTGGGGTTTTGGCAATAGTTATGTAAAGCATCGTAAAATAAAAAGCCAAAGAACGGCCGTTTAGGATTACGTTTTTTAAGAAAATCACCAAACTGCTGCGTAATCTTTTGATCACGCACGTAGGCTCGATTCCCAGGGGTGTTCAATTGCAAGTTTGGCACGCCAGCAAAAACAGTTTTATTGAATGCGGGATATTGCATTGAAGCACTACGATAGAGTGCCATTTCATAATCTGCTTTTTGCAATTGCTGTATTAAAACTGGTGCCTGACGTGCTTGCAGCATCGCAGTCCAGTAGTTATAGGGAATACCGTAAAACAGCGAAAAAATACCCGGACCAGTGGCATTACCAGCACTATAATGATTTTGAAATCGCCAAGCTTGCCTAGCAAATTGACTAAGTTGTGGCATGACTCCGGCGTTCAAAGCTTCAAAGCGCAAGGCATCAATTACGATGATTAAGATATTCGGCTTTGTAGTCTGCCTCGAACACTGCAAAGGATGCAAAGGATAATTAAGTTTTCCTGCTGTTTTATCGAGCTGCAAAAAGGCGCCGCCGCCACGCTGTTGTAATTTGAGATAGCCCTGCCGTTCCGGCAAAAAAATACCCATCAGATTATTGTAAAAAGGAATTAACTGCGCTTCTAAATTGATCAGCTGCGTGCTAACAACAATTTCAGCTTTAGTTTGTACCGCAACATAAGATTTAACTAATAAAACATAGGAGAGAAAGAGCGAAACAAAAACAATATACGCTATTGATTTAGCATGTTTAAAGCTCGCATAGCGGCCTACTAACCGCCACATTATCCAGGCGATTAACAATTCAAAAATAAATATTAAAGCCGCTAAAGCAACTATTAATAACCACTCATAACTCGACAAAAGCAAAACATCACTTGCGACGCCTGCTGATACTATCGTCCAAACGATACCCCATAGATGGAAGTGACATAAGTGATAAACAAGACTATCAACAATTAAGGCTAAACTTAAAAATCCCGCCAAAAAAATGCTTAAGAAAAAAACCCAACGCGACCAACGATAAGCACTCAAGCAAGCAATTAATGCCCATGCACCATAAGCCACTAAACCAAAATAGCCAATAAAGGTGCTGATAATAAAAACAAAGGACAATACTCGCGCTTGCCAGGTGAGAGCGACTATCGAAGAAAACTTAGGTAATAAACTTAGATAATTAGTTGCGATTAACACCCAGAGCAAAGCATTAACCAGGAAAAACCACAAAGCCCAGCGCGCTAGTAATTTTTGTTTAGAGGATATTTTGGCGATTAAGTTTTTGATCAAGCAGTTACCACTTATAAAATAAACCGTTGGTTAAGTATTGCTTGGGCTGAGCTTGCGAGTCTTCGAGCAAGCACTGCCCAACACTCAAAATTATTTATTTAAAATAAAACTTTCTACGAAGAACCTGTAGGGGCGGGGCCCTGTCCCCGCCCTCTCTGAAATAACATCGATTCCTGTAGGGGTGGGGCCCTGTCCCCACCCTCTCTGAAATAACATCGATTCCTGTAGGGGCGGGGCCCTGTCCCCACCCTCTCTGAAATAACATCGATTCCTGTAGGGGCGGGGCCCTGTCCCCGCCCTCTCTGAAATAACATCGATTCCTG
>JBDNGR010000393.1:0-12734 GCA_041689165.1 Coxiellaceae bacterium | reverse complement strand
GATTGGCATTGATTCTTTCTTGTTTTAATTGATGCTCTCGCTCTAATAAGACTTGGCGCAATCGCATTTCTTCTTCTACTGATAAATAGCGCACTTTAGGAGAGCGATCTATTTTAGACAGTTTTAAATTTTTCAAAGGACTTTCTTGTATAAATCCCCACTCTGTGGCTTTTGTCATCACGGATTTCAATGTGCCAATATCTCGATTAAGCGTTGCATTGGATATACCATCATTGATACGTTTGCTGCGCCACAGCTCAATAATAGCAGGGGTAATTTCTGTGAGTGGCTTTGGGAATAGTTTACTAAAACAATGTATCAATGAGGCAATCGTTTTATGCCCTCGTTTATGATGAGCCATCACCCAGGGTTTATAGTCATTTTCAATGAAGTCCTGTAGCGTTTTAGGTTTATTAACTCCTCTTTTAGCCTTAGGATCAATGCCTTTGTGAAAATCATTTAATATTTCAACCGCTTTTTCGCGTGCCTGGGCTGGTGTAATCACACCGACAGTCCCTATGTTAATCTTGCGTCCTCGTTGGTACTGACAAATATAACGCATGGTTCCTGATGGAAAAACTTGAATAATAAAACCTCTTAAATCACTGTCACGCACCTCATACTCTTTCTCAGTGGGTGTTAATTTTTTTATGAATGAGTTATTTATTTTGCTTTCATTGGCTACTTATTTCTCACGTAAATTGACCGTTGATTCATATTTTTAAAACAGCCCTTAGCTTATTCAGCATTAAAGAATGCTTAGCTGCATCCATTTTCTTGATATTAATAAGTTTCCATTGTAATGCAGGAAATTGCTCAATGTTTTGAAATGGCAATAACGAATAATCTGGTTCACCTTGCTTCATGGATAATAAGAAATCCCTTTCATTCGCTGACAAGTCATGATTAATTATGTGAATTAATCTCTCACGCGCATCCAACAAGGATTCTAGAGATATATCTTTCTCTGTCATATTCACAAATTCATTTTCATAAACACTTTTCAAATCAATTAAATTTGGTTGAAGAAGTTCATGAATAGGCCTTGGCGAACAAACGAGATAAACAACAAATGCTTGGCGCATTACATCGGATATTCCCTTTTTATCTAATAGCTCTTTTATATCAAAAAAATCTCGTGGATGTTGTCGACTAAGTGCGGCACATATCTTGCCCGCATATAGCTCAGCCTCAGACAAAACTGGGATATTTTTGACGCTGTATAAAAATCGATCTTCAACCGCTTGCTGGATACCCAGTTTCTCAACCGGAAGTAATGTTCCTCGAATCGTAAAATTGGGCTCTATTTTTATGCTTGTTACTCCATCCATGATGACTATTTTTTGTAGTAGCCCATCTCGGCTTTTTATTTCTCTAATTTTATATCGGTTTCTTCTTTCAATGATGGATTGCCCAATTGCTCTTAATCCTTCTCCTATTTCAGTAATAGCCTCACTTCTTTGAGATTTTTTTAAATAGGTAAGATCAATATCGACAGAGAGCCGTGGTAAATCACAAATAAAAAAATTAATCGCTGTTCCGCCTTTTAATGCGAATAATTCTTGATCCTTTAGGGCAGTCAAACAATCTAACAATAATGTAACTTGTGCAATATACTGCTCTTTATTCATGAGTTATCTCATTATCTAATTCATTATCAGGTAGACTTAATAACCACTTTTTGTGGTAATGTCCACCTTCATCAATAACACGCTTCCCCGACCCAAGGTCTATTTGGTCTATGTTTAAATCACTAAAGCACGCTAAATTACATTTTTCTGCAAAATATAAAAAAAGACGTTTGGTCTTAACGGATAAGCAGGACTCTAGTAATTGTTGCATGACGCCACTTCTTAACCGATCTAACGACTCCATTAATTCATTAGCATGGTCTAACGTGAATTTATTAGGCACTAATGATAATAATTCTAAAATAGCGCGCTCAGGTGAGGATGCTGTTATTTGAACGCCTGCAACCTCTTTGCTGGATAATCCCACCTCTGAGTTAAATAATCGTTTCTGTTCAAGATGATAGTTAGTGAACTTATTCAAGAACCATCTAGGTATATGAGGTGGCTTTTCTTCTGAATTATATAAATAAAATATTGGATTCAAATCATTAAACATCACATATTGTGTCACACCATACAACTCAAGTGCTGTAAGTCCACCGACATGCACAGGCAGTTTTAATTGCATCTGAAGAGCGTGCACTGAACCTTGCCACGTCAGTTGATCGTCTAACCTTGTATATGCGCCCTTCCCAAGAGATGTTATCCATCCATTTTTGCTGTACAAATTAACCAACTGTTTATAATACCCATTATTTTTAAGCCAAAAGGAGGTAAGAGGTACACCGGTGGGCCAGTTCCTCATTAAATGGTTTAATTTATTTTCTATTGGTCTAGTCATAATAGACTATTATATATTATATTAAACAAATTTGCCAATCACTTAAAATTTTAAGTTTAGATAACATATTTTTGGACTACCCTAGGTTGACTAAAAATAGTTAATATGAACTAATATGTTAAACCTTATGTTAGCACGTCAAACATTACGATTTCTTCGACTAGCTGTCGCTTGCCCTTATAATATATAAGGGTGCGTATAGGGTGCATTTTGATTGTGAATGGTAGCATTTCAATTGTATCTTGGTACAACTCAAATTAATTGAAATCGTTGATAATACTGGGCTTTAAATGCATAGTGATGTATGGAGACATACTAAGAACAGATTAAATACCCCCTCCTAAGGGATAGGTCAGAGGTTCGAATCCTCTTCGGGACGCCATTAAAAACCCAAGCCACAAAAACAAGTAGTTCGACTAAATTGGAAGACATATGGCTGCCTAAACTGTAAATCAAGATGCCATCAAAGCCCACAACCAGCAGCGGTCATTGTGTTAGCTCCCGCCCCTGCGCCTGCTTCCGCAGAATCTGTTGGATGAGGAAAGAGTTGGCTGAGTCCCCTCACTGCAGAAATTAATTCAGGAGCTCTACACACGCCTGCCGCTGAAGTAGCTAAGCTTGGCGGGGGAACACGCGACAATCTGGTGCTGGATATCGATGATTCCTTTGTAGCAGCAGATACCCGACCAGAGGCTTGTGCCGCAGCCGTTGAAGAGCGCGTTGGCTGCGCGACCCCGGTCCAGTATTTCGTCAATTGGGCTAAGCTTAATGCAATCAAGCTCATTGCGGCTAAGCCCATAGCTAGACTCACTGCAGTGGCTGCGAGCACAAAAAACAGTCCCATTAAATGTAGAGCAAGTAGCGGGAACACAATAAGTGAAAGCCCGTAGGCTGCACCAGCTCCGATAATCAAGCTCACCGCGGCAATAGCTAAATAACGATAAGGATTTATTTTGCCAGCATTTAATGTTGAGCTTTTTATCGAATTTAGGATTGTGCGTAAATTACGTTGATTGCTTTTTTGGGCCGTGTACTGAGAGGCTAAGGCAGTAGCTTCAGCAGAATCCAAACCACGCTTTATTAAAATGTTTAAGACTTCTTCACGAGTATATGGTGGCAAGTTATGCGTTATCAAACGTCTGCTGAGAGCGGTAGTGGTGGCGCGACGCCCTGCCACATCGATAGGGTTTTGTGTGCCAATGATCATGAATCCAGGATTTTTAGGTCGCTTAGTTTCATACAGGCCCATGAGTAATTCATTCAGTAAATCTTCCATCATAGGTGAACTATAGATTTCATCGATGACGACAACAGCTCCTTCATTGAAGGCTTTAAGCAAAAACTCTTTTTTCTGATTAACCGATAAACTAACTGGGAGACGATAAAAATACTTAGCATCAGCTTTGACTGCTGGTTGATCAATGCTTGCTTCCACGTAGCCTCGCGCAATCAAAGCCTTAGTCACTAATTTACTTTTACCAATTCCAGAGTCACCCTCAACAATAAGTCCGTCTAATCCACCATAGCTCAATTCTTCACAAGTGCTTGCTTCGGGTCTGCGACGTAATTCACGTAGCGTTAATAACTGATCAAATAATTGGGCTAAGGGTGTGCGAGAAGCGGTAACGAAGAATTCTTGATTAACCGTCAAAGAGCTCTGTGGCAGGCTAAGTAATTCAGATGGCGCAGGTTTGAAGATTGTATTAAAGCAAAGAAGATTTTGCGTAGGGACTAACGGCAATGCGACTTCGTAAGCGAAATGTCGCGCCAGCTTTCTGATCTCAGGCATTGAGGATGCAGTAGAACAGTGTGAAATCACCAACAAGGCCATCATTTGCAGTTCACGAGGCGATATCAGCACATCGGTTTCAGAATGTTGGATAAGAAAACGATAAACTTCAATCACGTGATTACTGATTTCGGCGGCATGATTCTTTAAAAAACTCCCGTGATACCTGAACCATAAATTTGAATCTAAAATTTTTGGCGCTATATCAAAAATAGGCTTTAGACTCTTTTCATAAATGACCGCTGTGGGTAATAGTTCAAAAAAAACAGCATTACCGTGACGCACGAATAAAGGAGCCAATTTACGCCCACCACCATAACTAACAGGGTTACCAGCAAAGATTACTTTATGAGCAGGCGATAGTTTGTGAAGCTTACCATGGATAAGAATTTGTGGAGGGGTGTTGAATAGCCCTTCAAACTCACTCCATTGACGGTGTGATAGAGTTGACTCATCAATAAACAAAATTTGTCGTCCACGATGAGCGCCTTCGCCTACAGAGCTTGATTCTGCCCATTGAGTTAATGTGTCTTCACCTATAAATAATCTGTCGTTAGGATCAAGATAATCAGAACGAACGAAAGTTGTTTTACCTACACCAGAAAGACCGGCAATAAATACAAAAGGCGATTTCGTTAGTTGTTGATTGACTAGAGCTTTACGTTGTTCAATAAAAAGGCGAGCCTCTTCTGCGCTTGTTGTAGCATCTAGAGGCTTTAATTGGGTGGGCTTCAACTGAAGCTTTCGCATGCCGATCCATGCGGCATTGCTGTCACTGCCAGGGTTCGCTAAAAGATAATCGCGACGAACCTTCAACTGACTTAAAGTTTCATGCTTGGCAAATTCTTTGAGAGTTTCACGTTCTTCAGGAGCAAAATAATTCAGCTTTTGCTCTACTGTAATCGCATGTGATGTGGGTGATGCATAGTGCAAATGTCGCGTGTTAGTGCTCACCAAAACCAAATTGCCTTCAACGTCTACATCGGTCAATCTTTTTAATAACAATGAGGCTATATCATCCGCAAGTTTGGCTGAAAAATCACCTGTTAGAATAACTTTGCGCTTCTCATCTAAAGCTTTAATCAGTGCGCATTTTTCTTTGGTAAATTTGAAACTCAATGAAGTTTCGTCTAAACCGCCCGTCATTCTTTCAAGCAAGTCTGAACCATGACATTCAGAAACATCTATTACAACCCATTCAGTCTCATGTTCTTTAATGAGTGTGCTAACAGTAAAATCTACATCAGTGCTTTGTATAACGTGTGTCTGTTTAGTTAAAACCCCATCCCAAGGCTCTGAAGTGAAAGGTGCGGCCATGTGCGCTATATCCAATTCAGTTGGCAATGTAACGCCAGGAGCGCGATATACAAGCAGTTTGACAGCACGCGATTTACATTTTCTTAGCAACATAGCCCATTCATGAGTATTCAAGGCGCTGGTGATATGTACAACTAAAGTAGCGTCTTTTGCTAGTTGCGCAACAAAGCCATTTAAGCGTTTCAATTTATTTTCAGCTGTTAATTCATAGCGAGAAAAAAATGAGCTAAACGTGCTTGAGTTTAATACCTGATGATTTTGGCCAGACAAATGTTCTTCTATCTGCAAGAATGGTTTCAAAGCAGCCCAATCGTAACCTTCACTGCGTACAAGCGCACAAGTTGTCGGAAGATCTATGCGCCCCAAGGGATAAGACAAACTGCTTAGTGCGTATAGGTCTAACCAAAAACGTTGGAATTCAGGTTTCATCCAAGGACCATTTTGAATTTCTATAGTACGACTACGGCGTGATGCTGCTACTAATTCACCTTCTTCATAACACAACACACCGTCATTAAGCACCCAACGCCCGAGTAAACGCGCTTTCCAATCATCCGCATTGAATAAATTAATAACTGTAGTATCAAGCGATCCCGTTTTGATAAGTTCCGGCATACCCATTCTGGCTTCTAAAATTTTCGGAGGTATAGCGCACTCATCAATCGCATGGAATCGGGAATAAAAATCAGAGCCCTGATAACTGTCGGTAGCGCTGATAAGGCCCATTATTGCCATATCATTGGGAACATCTTGATTATCAACCTTGGGCTGATCATCTAATAAACTATTCAAGCGGGCAATATCACTGGCTGCGAAATTCTCATAATTAACAATTAACACAGGAGCCGCTTCACCCAGCAAACGTGTTCTGGTTAGAAAGTCGTAAAGAGGTCCTCCTACTTTATGTATTTCGCCCAGATTGCTTGCGGCGCGTCGATAAATATAAGGAGCTGAGCAAACTAAGTCTTCTGGTTTATCAATATACAAAACAGGTCGATTATTCTCATGGCAATAAGCATGGAACTCAAAGCCAAAAGCGCGCAAAGAGTTAGGGGATTTGAATTTGATAAGGCGATTCTTGTAACCTGGTGGGGCATTAGTGGGCATCCCGCTGGTTGGCATGGGAATGATTTCATCAAAATAGCTAGCAAGCGGATTCAATTTTGCGTCAACGCGTGCTGTGGGATCAGTAACAGTAAGAGTATGTGAGTCTTCTGTAGCTGCTGGTTGCACAGGTATTGCAACAGCTAAAGAATTTAAAGTCGTGCTAAGTGGCATTGCTGAGGGAATAATCGCTGCCGTTGGTTTCGCGACAGAAGGATCAATCGCTTCTAGTAAGTTCTCGAGATCGCTTCGAGCTGCCACTGGCAGAGAATCTTTATAGGTGCTGATCGTCTCGAGTAATTTTCGGCGTTCTGCTGGGGCGATAGCCTCCAAGCTTGCACGTAACTCAAAAACATAAAAAGTCGGATATTTCTTTATGAATTCACTGATTAAAGAACAGCTATATTTTTGTGTAGCTGCATTCATAAAGGCGGCCGCCCAAGCAGGAATGCCTGTAGTGGTACGCAGTAGAATACCTTGCAAATCGATTGAACTGAGTGTGGTGACCGATATAAGTTGTGCCAACATTAGCCTTGTATCATTAGGAGTGGCTCGCGCCAAGCTAATCAATCCTCCCTCTCGAATAAATTGACCAGAATTACTTATGCTCGCTTCCGCTAATTCCGGCAAAGCGTCAGATGTACAAACAGATACACAAGGCCCTAAAGCATATTCAATAGCAGCCATTAGTTCGATTTTTTTAATAACTATCGGTCCTGCTGGTGAATTTGGATCATAAAAAATCCAATTACCCGTTCCTGCAACAGGATAAATAGCTATGCGATGCCACGGGTTAGCAAAGGCATAAGGTCTATTCAAAACACTACAAACTGTTGCTAGATTATTACCTATATATTTTAGAGTGGTTGGCGATTTATCAAGAATAACTGAAGCAAGATCTTCAAAAAGCTCTCCTAGGCTTTTTGCATGCTCAGGTAATTTTACACCTAGAGTACCTAAGGTTCCGTCCCAGGTTGAAGCAGCTTCTATGATATCTAGTTTGCCATACTGTCTTAAAAATATAGTTGATAAACGTGCACAGATACCGTCTTGAATCTTGGGAATTAACGCCGTATACCTATTGCTAAGTGTGCAATATTGCGAGAATGCCTCTATTACCATAGCTTGATTTTTACTGTGATTCGCTCGCAGATAATTGAAACGATAACTTGTTTGATCAGTTGGTCGCAGATTTTTAAATTCACGCGCTTGATGTTTAGGAGCGGCTTTTGGGGTAGTTGTAGCATCTGAAACGCCCGCCCCTGCATGAGCTCCAATAGTCAGGCTAGAGCCATCAACTACGGCAGAGCCTCTAGTAATAAACTGTATTATTCCTTTACGCTTATTCAGTTCAGCGTCTAATGCCGCGTCCTTTGCAACATATGAGTGATCTAATTTGAGCTGAGTTAAATATGGGCAAGCATTTAGTAGTAAAAGTATAGCTGATGGGCTGAGCGAGGAACTGCCTATTTCTAAGGTTCGTAAACTATTTAAGGGTCTTACTAAAAGACCTTCGAGAGATCCTGATAGCTTAGAGCAGTCACGTATTTTAAGGGATTCAAGCTTATGAGCTATATTTAATAAACAGGCCAAACTCACCAGCTCAATGTCCACGCCCCGAAGCTGAAGGTTTTTAAGCGCCGATAAATCACTATCTATGAACTCTGTGGCCACATTGTCCTCCAATGTGGTGTAAAACAATGATAAAAGCTCAAGCTGTGACGCAGCTCTCAAGAAGTGTGGTAATTTTTTCATGCTTACTACACCACTATTCATGTGTAACTGACAAAGTTTTCCAAGAGAACCCGGTTCCAGTCTCATCAAAATATCGCTAGACAGGTCACAGGCCACAAGATTAATGATTTCCATCTGTGGCGCTGCTCTTAGCAAGTACCATAGATTGGTAGCACTAATTTTGGCTACAGTATCTAAACAGTGAAGTTGCTTTAAGCTGTTGGCCTCTAAGGAAGCTAGTTCTTCATACAATAAATCGCATAGAGCGATTTTTAATGTACTAAGATTAGGCGCGGCCATCAATAAAGACTGAAAACTCGCGGAGCTTAATTTTCCATTATGTATAATTACTTGCACGAGCTTAATAAGACTTTGAGGCTTTAACTTGGTTAAAGCTGTGTCATCCTCTAGCGCTTCAAGCAGTAGAGATTCGATTTTTTGCCCGGCCTGTAGCAAAGCAAGCAGGCTACGACCACTAATTCTGCCTCCGAGCATCCAGAATTTTTTTAGACTAATGAGACTATTCGAGCCTAGCGATGTTAAGGCCTCACCGCCTAATATAACCGTACCAAGAATAAGCTCATCAAGCTTCGGCGCAATTTTCAACAACGATAGAAATTCAGCTTCAGTAATCAAACTATCTGTTACAGAAATCTTTTTTAGTTTTTTTAAGCTATCATCCTCTTTGCAGTATCTAACCTGATCAAAACTAGCTTTCTTAAAGGCTATTATTCTTAAATTAGGTGCTTTTAATAAAGCCGCAAAATTGTGAGCGCTGATTATTCCGTTCTTGAGTGTAAAAGATGTCAAATGGGGCAAGTTGCTAGCACAGATAGTGGTTAGTTCTTCGCCGTTCAGGTCACCTTTGTCTATGTTGAAGCTTCTTATCTTCGGTGCAGCTCTTAGCAGAGCACAAGTAGCGCTCGCAGGCAGGGGATAGTCTCCATCAGGCTCGTAACTAAAATCATCGAGGAGTGTACTGCTATTAGGCTCGAGACTAGCTAAACCATCAAGCCGCACTCGATGTCTAAGAAGATTAAGCACAGTTAATGCCTTCGTTGTTAGGACCCTTATAAGCGATTCTGCTGTAACACTGCTTCCGTTAAGCCTAAGTTCCCTTAGCTTAGGTAATCCCAAATACAATTCTTCTGGCAAAGTGTCACAATCAACTAAGCTTAGTTTTTCGAGATTCGGACAGAGTCGAATCACCTTAGCTAACTGAGTTTGGCTAATTTTAAAGTTTAAGACTAATTCTCTGAGCTGTACAAACGTGGCTAGCTCAGTCTCATTTAAATCTGTTTTCAGCAATTTTTCTCCATCAATTGATGCAAACAGCCCAAGCTGTAGGCGGCGTAGAGAGCTAAAGCTTTGCAGAACTTTTTCCAAGGCAAAAGAATGAGCCCGGGCTCCTTCATCAAAGCTGATCGTTAGCTCGCTTAGTTCACTAAGCTCTGTTAGCTTTAAATCTACACCGTGAGAGTTGATAGTTTGACCTGCAAGTAAATTGTTCAGCAGTGAGTCAGCTAAATCGAGGTATTGGTAGCAAAACACAACAGGAAGCTCACTCATCTCTTTCATCTCTTTGAGTAAGCGATACGACCAATTTGCCACGAAAGAACTTTCATCAATCAATAGCTGAACTGGAACACCAGACAAACTAACTATTCGAGGGACTCGGCTATTCTTTTTAAAAAATTTTCCAATGTAATGCAAGCTAAGCTTGTAAGACTCTGAGTCAGAATCTGGATGTAGCAACTGATCAAGCGCATAGCCTGCGATAATTCCAATCTCATCCGCGGCAATACGGAGTTGGGAATAAGCTAATTTTTTTATAGTTTCAGGCGTATCAGGATAAGTCATCGAGGCGCGAAAATCGGCTGATCGAATCGATTCAAGCGTATCAAGATTGAGCTTAACTAGACGTTTAGTCTCTGGTAGGTCGTCATCAACAACCAAAGTATAAATCTCAAAACCCTCTTCTAAACCAGTTGCAGAAGGAGTCATAAGCCAATGTAAGACTTCAACGACTTTGTGGGCTGTTTCATCATCCCAGAAAGGAGCTCGCCAATCGCTTAGCACAAGCTTATTGAGAGTGATTTCGCGTGCAGGTGTAGGACTAACCCAATGGCGTGGATCACCATTCACCAGGCGAACGGGATCTAGCTCACCCGTCGGTGTGCTTTGAAAAGCAATTCTACCCTGCGGCTCATGCCGAACAAATTTTTTTGGGACCTGACGCATATTTTTAACCTAAGTAGCCTCTTCCCTAGATTGTAAGGCCCCGACCTTAAGATAATCTTAAAGACAGCGCTATGAATTGGATATTTTTGGCTTGGTGAGCCACCATGTCACCAACTCCGGCGCAGACATAAGAAATTAATCCTTCGCCATGGGTGGCGACGAAAGCTTTGTTAACTAAACTGACGACGATTTGAGTAACTGAGGGCAAGGCTAAGGGATGTGACGAAGCAACCCACCTCTCTATCTCAGAAATCAAGTATCTTATTTCCGAATATCTTTAGCCATATGAAATGCCCAAAGGCTGAAGATGAAAAGTGCAACGACGGTGAGACTCATTACACCATAGGCATAAAGAATTTGAAATTTAGGTGCACCTAACTGACCAAAACGGAAGCTATTAACAATATAGACAATGGGGTTCATAGAAGACAGTAAGTGCCAATGACCGTGCAATAATCGTGTTGAATAAAACACCCCACCTAAATAGGTTAATGGGGTTAAAATAAAAGTACGCATGAAGGCCACATCATCAAATTTTTTGGCATAGATGCCATTAATGATGCCGGCTAGTGAAAATATTGTGGCAGAAAGAAGACCGACACTAATAATAATGAACCATGAGTGCGCATGTAGCTTAGTAAAGAAAGTTGAAACAACGGTTACGACTGCACCAACCAAGATCCCACGCACAATACCACCGGCTACAAAGCCCATGATGATGACCCAGAAAGATAAAGGTGCGACCAACATTTCTTCAATGCTACGTTGGATCTTGGCACTGAAAAATGAACCAAAGGCATTGGTGTAAGAAGCATTAATTATCGATAGCATAATTAAGCCGGGAGTAATGAATTCAATATAAGGAAAGCCACCCATCAAGCCAATGCGCGAACCAACCATATTGCCGAAGATAATAAAGTACAAGCAGGTCGTTACAGCCGGTGGAATAATGGTTTGCGGCCAAATACGAAAGATGCGGGTAATTTCTTTGCTAAGGATGGTACGAAAACCCACCCACTGTTGCCAAACCATATTCATCGTGCGATTTCATCCGACGTTAAACGTACAAATAATTCTTCTAAGCGATTCGTTTTATTTTTCAAACGACTGACCTCAACACCTAGGTTTGATAGTTGCTGTAATAATTCAGTGATGGTTTGATTGTTGGAAATCTCAAGCTCTAAAGTCGTAGAGTTAATCCAGTTAACTTTATAATGATCAAGATTAGGTGCAATTTCACAAGGATTTTTTAAATACAAAATAAAATATTCTTTGTCCAACTCCTGCAGCATCGATACCATCGGAGCGCTTTTAATAATTTTACCTTTGTTGATGATGGCCAAATTTCGACACAAATTTTCTGCTTCTTCGAGATAATGTGTCGTTAAAATAATAGTGGTACCTTCTTCATTGACGCGCTTTAAGAAATCCCACATAGAGCGTCTTAATTCGATATCCACACCAGCTGTTGGCTCATCCAAGATTAACAACTTAGGCTCGTGAATCATGGCACGCGCGATCATCAAGCGGCGTTTCATTCCACCAGATAAATTACGTGAAACTTCGTTACGCTTGTCCCACAAACCTAATTGCTTGAGATAATGCTCAGAGCGAGCCAAAGCCATTTTGCGTTTGATTCCATAGTAACCGGCTTGATTAACAACGATATCAATTACTTTTTCGAAAACACTAAAGTTAAACTCTTGAGGAACGACGCCTAGACAATTTTTGGCAGCTAAGGGATTTTTATCCATATTATGGCCAAAGATATTGACCTTGCCACTGGATTTTTTAACTAGTGAGGTGAGTATGCCGATTAATGTGGATTTGCCAGCCCCATTGGGACCTAGCAATGCAAAAAAGTCACCATCAGCTACTTCAAAACTAACCCCTTTGACTGCGGCCACCCCGCTTTTATAGGTCTTAGTTAGCTGCTCAACTTGTACTGCCTTCACCCTGACTCTCTCCCCGATAAATTCAGCGTTTAATCTACCGTTGATATCTCTTGAAATCAATGGGGAGTGTGTGAGCTACGAGAGGTATATACCCATCGCACCTCAAGATGCGAGTTGTAAGTTCCATCTTGACGTCGCATTAGCCCGCTTCCTCAATCACAAAAGCTCGAAAGAGCCCAACT
>JBDNGR010000392.1:0-2584 GCA_041689165.1 Coxiellaceae bacterium | reverse complement strand
TCTGGCTCTGCCTTATTTTATACAGTGAAAAGGCTGGGCTTTATTGCTTATTGGTGAAAATGGAAGCTTTATGCTTGACACTGCTTTGCTTGCCCCTTATACTGATTTATCTGAACCCAAAGCCACGAAGGGGGGATCTGTTCCATGTTATCAACAGAAGCGAGTCAGAAAAAATCTAGGTCGTCCGATTGGACTGCCCAGCAACTTCGATTAACTATTTTTCCGCATGGTTCTCGAACGGTTAATATTGAAGAATGGTGGCAGGCGATTGTTGGTGCTCCTCCGGATGTAGTAAATGCACGACCCAAGCTCAATCAATTTTTGATGGAAAGCACCTACGGGCTAGGAAAACTAACTTTGCGGCTGATACCAAATAGGGTTGATTGGCTGTATCAAGTATTAGCCGATTCGGAAAATGGATCAGATGATTTTGTGTCAAGTTTGGGTAAATTTGAATCAGCATTAGACGTATTTACTAATATTACAGACAAATGGTTCGCTCTTGATCCTATCCCGGAGGCTAATCGAATTGCATTAGGTGCAGTCTTAGAAATTCCTGTGGCCGACCGGGCAGAAGCATATAAAGTGCTAAGTGATTTTTTGCCTCATATTGGATTAGATGAGAATACGTCCGAGTTTTTGTATCAGATTAATCGGCATAGACACACTCAGATCAATGGAGAGCGATTAAGGATCAATCGTTTATCGAAATGGTTGGCTCGTGTCGCCTCTCAGGAAAGTCTTGTTGTAGATGCTACCTCCATTATTCATTCGTCAGAAGTAAAGTCAATGGCCAGTTATTTGGAATTGGATATAAACTCACAACAAGACTATCAGGGTGTAATGAGCAACCAGGTTCAAAAGGAGATACTCTCAAAACTTGTAGAACTTGGCTTAGAGATTGCTGAGAAAGGAGATATTCCGTGAGTGTAATGAGCGTAAAAACCGGATCGCTATTGGGTAGTTTATTTTTATTTGGTGCCATGCGATTAAACCAAGCGCAGAGTGTCCCCGAAAGTACAGCTATTATCAAGAATGACAGAGTTGTCGAGAATCGTAGAATTAGTACCAAGGCTGTTAAAGATGCGTTTGACCATGCTCGATCTATTCAATTCGAAAACGGCATGGATAACGAGTTTCGCAGACAATTAATTAACATAATTAGTGATTACGAAGTAGCGGGCGTTGAAGCTATACGTCATTTAGTAGACAATAGAAGCACAGATCCGGAGGTGGCGTCTATGGCCCTCCGTTATCTAGGCGCAATAGATCATCCAGCAACTTATCGTCAACGCTTATTTGTATTGCTTCATACATTGAAGCACCGTTTACCCATAGTGAGAGATGGCGCGGTATTAGGTTTAGATTTCCTCGGTGAGCCCGAAGCAATAAATGATCTTGCATCTGCGCTGAATAATGAGCATGATATTGATGTTCGAGAGGATATGCAAGCTGTTTTGGCGCAACTGAGAAGGTAAAATTGTGGCTTACGCGCTCAGGATAATCAATAGAAATCGTTGGGGTATAAATTCAGAAGATTATCCCGGAAAAGAAAGAAGGGATGTACCAGCCGTAACGTTACTTGACTTGGCTGTCAAAA
The DNA here is from genome assembly GCA_041689165.1 of Coxiellaceae bacterium. GTDB lineage: Bacteria > Pseudomonadota > Gammaproteobacteria > Coxiellales > Coxiellaceae > CAIQCE01. The sequence continues at coordinate 984 of JBDNGR010000392.1, read as the reverse complement.
ATAATGAATTATCTGTGTGGGTGGTAGATGCACAGCGCGAAAATCTACAGCGCCTTATGGGCACATTGAGTGCTAATCGAACATCGCTAGATGTGATCGATTATGCGCTATTTGGTTTGGATATTTTTGAGCAGTTAGAAATTTATACCCAGAATACCGAAGGCGATACGTTGGATACCTATGCCAATCGGTGGCATTTAGCACTATTGCATTTAACTGCCACTCAGGTCTCCGATTTAGCTGTTCGTATTTGGTATAGCTCCACTACAGAGATTAAACGCTATACGTCCTCACAGGTTACTGAGTTTATTATCCAGTCAATCCGGGACAACTATTTTGCTCTAGACCAGCTTAATCCTGGGTTACAGGAAACTATAAAGAAAAAGATGAAATAAAATATAGAAGTTATGCAAAAGAAGGGCCAGAGCAATACGTCGCTCTGGCCCTTCTAGTTTTTGGTCTCCACTGGTAACACACATGTGCCTAAAGCTAACATAGTGGTGGAAGTTTTGTCCCTTCCCCCTCTACCCAACTTCTGCCTGATTCTGCCGGTCGCGCTCACTGGCAATAAAGGCGTGCCACGCGCCCACACTCATCGCTTCAATCGCCTGTAATTCTAGCTTGAAGCTGTTCCAACTGGGATTATCGGCCAGGGGATGCTCGATATTTTCAAAATGGCCTTTGTCCTGGTGCACCCAAATAAAGCCGCTCTGGTCCTCCATGCCGCTGCCGCTGAGGCGGTATTTGCGACACGGTACGCCGCGATAGGGCTCGAGGCCGACGTAGTCGATGTGGGCCTCACCGCGATAGATGAGGATATTGAGCTCACCACCATTTTCTCCGTCGCCCTGCGCCTGCATCCCCTTCCAGTTTGGATCCAACACGCCAATCGCAAACGACGCTTCTGGATCGATGAGATGGCGAAACATGAAGTTGAAGCTGAGAAAATCGAAATTGTAGATATGGGCCGGATAGTGGCGGATC
>JBDNGR010000391.1:0-2990 GCA_041689165.1 Coxiellaceae bacterium | reverse complement strand
ACAGATTAAAAAATAATTTTCAACTTAAAAAAAGTTCTGTTAGACAGGTCAGGGTGATTTTACGTCAAAATTCAAAAAATCACTAAAAATCTGGCAGAGGCGCTTCTAACACTGGGATTTTACTGGTTGATTATGTTTTTGAAGAGAAACCTTAGGGTGAAAGGTGATGAATCATGCCTTTACTGAAGAAATAAGCTTGTTCGCCGGGAATTGCTGGCTGAGCTTTGCGTGCGTTGCCTTCCTAGTTTTTTTCCCGTAGAATCGCCCGTTCTTTAAAACCTCGCTCCACCGCTAATTGGGGGGCTTTTAACCGAGAGGAGTCCGTATGCGACATTACGAGATCGTATTTTTAGTTCATCCTGATCAAAGTGCTCAAGTTCCAGCCATGCTAGAACGCTATAAAAGCACTATTCAACAAGACAAAGGCGTTATTCACCGACTGGAAGATTGGGGCCGCCGTCAATTGGCTTATCCTATTAATAAAGTTCACAAAGCCCACTATATTCTGATGAATATCGAATGCGGCCAAAAAGCTTTGAGCGAATTGGAAGAAGCTTTCCGTTATAATGATGCCATTATCCGTAACTTGGTTATGCGTCGCAATCAAGCGGTCACAGTAGCGTCTCCTATTCTAAAAGCCGGCCAACAACAAGAACGCAATGATGTTAAGCGTCAAGCGCCACGTCCTGTTGAGGCTGAAGAAACTAAAACTGAATCAGAAAGCGAATAAAAGGGGTAAAGATTATGCGAGGACGTTTTCAACGTAAAAGAGGCAGTGACTTTGGTCCTGCTAAAGATGTCGATTATAAAAATTTAGACTTGTTGCGCGCGAATGTTTCGGAATCAGGACGTATAGTCCCTAGCCGAATTACGGGAACTTCAGCTAGTAATCAACGCCAATTAACTCGTGCGATTAAAACCGCGCGCTTTTTAGCGTTGTTGCCCTATTGCGACAATCATTAAGCCTGCAGGGGTAGAATTTGTTACGCAAATTCGGCGATTATTTACTGAGTAGCGACACGCGTGCTTCAAGCATCGCGCTAATTTTTGCTACTCTGCCCTTTTTTGGGATTCCAACGGGTTTCTTAGCTTTAGTTATCTTAGCTTTGGTAACTTTAGTTAAAGGCCCGCGTTCTGGTTTAGTGGTTTTAGCATGGGTAATCTTACCGCCTTTGTGTCAGTTGTATATGCATCAATGGGCCTTCATTGATGCTATAACACTGATGCGTTGTGTATTGGTGCTGGTCTTAGCGGCTGTGTTTAGAGCACGTACTTCTTGGCGTTTGGTTTTAGAAGTAGAAGTCTTAGTCGGCTTGCTCATGGTGTTGGGTTTCCATATTTTTATCGGAGACTTAAGAGCGTGGTGGACCGCACTGCTGAAGACTTATTTTGACAAGATTGAATTAAACCAACAGCTCGGTTTAGCTCAAGCGCAGTTTCAGCAGTTTGTTGAACAAGTAATTCCCTATGCTACGGGTTTCGTAGTGATGGGAGCGCTGATTGGCGTATTTGTTTTAGTTATTTTGGCACGTTGGTGGCAAAAATCTCTAAGCTTTAGTGATACAGCCTTTGCTTCAGAATTTGCTGCGATCAGAATAACGATGGCTGATACAGGGGTGATTGGGGTGGCTGTGCTAGCCTGGTTGCTCACTAAAAACGCGTTGTTGCTAGATTGCATGCCAGTACTGCTCTTTCCGACAATAATCGTGGGTTTGAGTATTTTGCACTATGCTGCTAATCGCAAAAAGTCTAAGACTCTGACAGGAGGTAATGGCTTGAATATTGCGATGAAAGTGGTGTTATTTGTGACTTACATGGGTTTGATATTTGTGCCGTGGATTTTCGCAAGCGCTTTAGCGCTGTTAGGAATGGTTGATAGTGGTTTTAATATTCGCAAAACTGTATTTGATAGAAAGAGGGTGAAAGCATGAGAGTTATTTTATTAGAAAAGGTAGCTAATCTTGGAAAAGTAGGCGACCAAGTTAAAGTAAAATCGGGTTTCGGACGTAACTTTTTAATTCCAGGGGGCAAAGCGGTTCGAGCTACTCCGGATAATATTGCTTCATTTGAGGCGCGTCGTGTTGAGCTTGAAAAAGCCGCTGAAGATGCTTTGCATCAAGCACAAAAACGTCAAGCAACAATACAGAGCTTAAAAGTGGTTATTCCAGCCCAAGCCGGTGACGAAGGTAAATTATTCGGTTCAGTTGGAGCACAAGATGTGGCACAGGCTATCACGGCTGCGGGTGTCACTGTGGCAAAGCGTGAGATTGACTTAGCTAACGGCCCAATACGCAGCGTGGGCGAGTACGAAGTCACTGTTCATTTACACAGCGATGTAGTAGCTAAGATACAAGTTGAAGTGGTGCCTATGTAGGTTAGTGTAGGGGCGGGTACTAGCTCTAAATTGGGTTCCTGCCTACTTTGAGCCAACACCAATTTTGTAGGGGCAGGGCCCCTGTGTATAAAATTGGGTGCCTGCCCTCTCAATTGTACATCGATGTTATTTACAGACAGTACCTGTACACAGCACTGATCCAGCTGAAAGAGGGCGCCCTTACGCCCAATAACCCTATGACTTTTCTTGCCTTCTCGTGTAGAGCTAAAACCCAATTCAGCGCCAGCCAAAATAGTTAAGTAGAAAGCTTTTCAAAGCGCCCAATAGATGGAATCATTGCCTAGGTCTTAGGGCCTGTCCTCGAGTCTCGCAATGAACCGCCATATGGATTTTGATCCCAGAATTAGGATGCCAGAGTGAACAAGAAGCAAAGCGTTAACCCCTTTAAAGTCCCTCCCTATTCGCAAGAGGCTGAGCAATCCGTGCTGGGCGCGCTTATGCTGGATCATCGTGCTTGGGATCGGGTGGTTGATCATGTCATTTCAGCGGATTTTTATCGGAATGAACACCGCCTCATCTTCATGGCTCTGGAGCAGCTTTCTAGACGTGCACGCCCTTTTGATATGGTGACCCTGGCTGAGATATTAAAAGAATT